>DASXJE010000068.1 GCA_036497565.1 Mycobacteriales bacterium | reverse complement strand
GAGTTTGCGCCACAGGCGGCCGATATCGTTCGGATCCTCGTCGAGGAGCTCGGCGGCAATCTGCTTAGCGTGTGCGTACAAACCGGGGCCGCCGGCACGCTTCGCGTAGCTGAAGCCGAGTCCTTCAGATCCGTCGGCCGTCACGATTTCGGCGAACAACATGGCCACGTGGGTGAGCGGCCGCTGCACACCCGTCAGGACCTTGGCATCGCTGACCGGCGTCTCGAGCGGGAGGTTGATGTGCGCGATCCTGACCCAGCTGATGCGATCACGTGGGCCTGCGGACAGGTCTCCCGAACCTGTGGCATCAAGGGGGTGCGCGGCGGTTTCCATGGGGGATCAAGGCTAACGCTTACGCGATAACTCAGCGCCGCAAGCCCGGCCTGCCCACCCGCCCGGACCGCTGAGATGGGTGGAACCTTCGAGGTCGATCCGCCATCCTGACCACATGCGGTCACCGCACGCTCCGGTCTCGCGACCGCCCCATCCGGGCCTGCGCGGGTCGGTTCCGCGCGGTTATCGCGGCTGGACGGTGCGTCCCCCCGATCGTGCCGGACGGTTCGTGCTGCCCGCGTCGCTCTCGGTGCAGCTGGTGCTGAAGATCGAGGACTCGGCCGTGCGGCCGCCGGAGTTCGTGAACGGCGTACAGAGCACCTACGCGGTCATCGACGGGGGGTGCGCGCCGCAATACGTCGAGGTGGCGCTCTCGCCGCTGGGCGCCTATCGGTTGCTCGGTCTGCCGATGCACCGGTTGCGCGATCAGCTCGTCGATATGAACGACGTGCTCGGTCGCGAAGTCGCTCGCCTCGGGGAGATGGTGCGCAAGCAGCCGACGTGGTCACGACGCTTCGCGGTGCTCGACCGGTTCCTGCTCGACCGCCTCGACACCGGCCCGGCCGTCGCTCGCGAGGTGGAGTTCGCGTGGGACCGGCTGGTCGCTACCGGTGGCACCCTGACGATCGGCGGGCTGCAGCGGGAGATCGGCTGGAGCCACAAGCACCTCATCAGGAGATTCACCGAGCAGGTCGGTGTCACCCCGAAGCTCGCCGCACGGATGATGCGGTTCGAACGGGTGCTGGGCCGGATGAGCCGCGAGCCACGGCCGGACTGGGCGCGGCTCGCGTTCGAGACCGGCTACGCCGACCAGGCTCACCTGATCCGCGATTTCGGCGAGTTCGCCGGGACGTCCCCCGGTCGGCTTCCCGGCCCGCCGCGCGCAGCGGGGTGAATTTCGTTCAATCTGCCGGCATGACGGCGCCGTACGGTCGGCGAATGAACAGAACTGGTCCGTTCTGGGACGCGGTCGAAGGACGTCGCCCGATCCCGCGCGCGGCGGCGACACTGGGCGCCGAGGTCGTCGTGTACGACGAGGTCGCGGTTCGGATCGAGATGGCCTTCGTCGCCACCGAGGACTTCACCAATCCGATGGGCGAGGTACTCGGCGGGTTCCTCGCCGCGATGTTGTTCGACACGGTGGGGCCGGCCCTGCTGGCCAGCCTCGGCCCGGACGAATTCCAGGAGACGCTCGACCTCACCTGCTCGTTCCTGCGACCCACGCGGCCCGGACGCATCGTGGGAACCGGCCGGGTCGTCGCCCGCGTCGACGACTTCGCCTTCCTGGACGCGACGCTCACCGACGCCGACGGAGTGACGGTCGCGACGGGTACGGCGACGGCGCGGGTCATCCCGTTGGACGCGCGCGGCTGACGGTCCGCGATTACCTTTCATGATCGTGATCGGATCTGGACGGCGTTTCGCGGCTTTATCCGATCACGATCATGAAAGTTAGTTGTTGGGGCCGGGCAGTTTTTGAGCGATTCCAGCCTGCCGGGTGCGTCGCGCGGCAACAATGGCGAGTCTGCAGTGGCGGCAGTCGCCACGGTTGTGCGCGGTGTCCAAGGAGTCGCCATGGAAGACGTCACGGGGGCGGCGTACGACGGCGGGGTCGCCGAGGTGGCCGACGACCAGCTCACCGTCGGTCGCCTGCTGCAGGAGCGGCTGCTACGCCAGGCCCGTACGACGGTCGAGACCGACCTGCTGTGCACGCCGGTCACCTGGTGCCTGCCGTGGGAGCAGGCGCTGTCGACCGACGACCAACTCGACGGCGTCGTGATCTACGCCCGGTCCGGCCAGCTCGACGACGCCGAGCTGAAGCTGTTGGAGCGCCGGGCGGCTGCGGCGGTGATCGTCGCGGGGGCCGAGGAGGACGCCGTCGCGCCGGCCACCGGCGTACCGCTGGTGCTGGTCGGCGGGCGGGTCGGGTTCCGGGAGCTCAGCCACCTGGTCGCCGACCTCACGCTGGCCCGCGAGACCCACGTGCTGCGCTACGGGCTCACCGTGCACCGGTCTCTGGTCGAGCTGCTCTACCGCGGCTCCGGGATCGCGGCGCTGTGTGATCAGATGGCCCGGCTGTCCGGCTGCGCGGTGGCGATCCTCGATCCGCAGTACCACGTGCTCGCCTTCGAGCAGAGCCGCGACCGGGTCCTCGAGCCCGCCGCGGTCGCTGCCGCGGTGCGGACCGAGGCCGAGATCTCGCCGATCGGCATGGAGCCGGAGCACGGCGACCCGGCGGTGTGGCCGCTGCGGCTCGACGGCGTCGACGCGACCTGCGTGGTCAACCCGATCCTGCTCGCCGGCCGGCACGACGGCTGGGTGGTGCTGGTCGAGTGCGACGCCACGCCGCATCCGCGCGACATCGCCGAGCACCGGGTCGTGGTCGATCAAGGTGCCACAATCGTCGGGACGGAGATGCTGCGGATGCGCAGCGTCGAGCAGGCCGAGGAGCGCACCCGGGGCGACTTCGTGCATGCCCTGCTGCACGGGAGGTTCGCGACCGCGCGTGACCTGGAGGCGCGCGCGGCGCACTACGACTTCCCGACCGACGGCAGCTACGGCGTGATCGTGGTGCGTGACCTCGTCGAGGCCGGCGACGAGGCGGTGACCGCGCTCTCCCAGCTCGCCAAGCAGACCGCCCGGCTGGTGCCGCGGCCGAACTGCCAGACCTTGGCCACCGTCGTCGGCGAGGTGGTCGCCGTGGTCCGGCGGCTCGCCGTCGACGGCCGCGACGACCCGGCGGAGGCCGCGGGCAGCGCACTGGCCGACTACGCAGCCGCGCTCGAACAGGAGTTGGTCCGTCGCGTCGACCATCCGGTCGCGCTCGCCTACGGCCGCCCCGCCATCGGCGCGACCCGCATCGTCGACAGCTACCGTGATGCGCGCCTGGCGCTCGGCCTCCGCGGCCGGCTGGGCCTCGACCGGGCCTGCGGCTTCGACGACCTTCGGGTCTACACCACGCTCGCCGAACTCGCCGCCAGCGAGCAGGGCCGGTCGTTCGCCCGCGACGTGCTCGCCCCGCTGCGCAGCCCCCGGGCCGGCGCGAGCGACATCGAGGCGTCGGTGATGACCTACATCGAGTCCGGCGGCAACCTCAACGCCGCCGCCCGCGAGCTGCACATCCACCGCAACACGATGCTCTACAAGCTCGACCGCGCGTCCCGCGCATTGCGCCTCGATCTCCGTAAGGCCGAGCACCAGTTCACCGTGTGGCTGGCCTACAAGCTCGACCTGCTCGCGGAGACGACCGAGGCCGTCGACCGCGACCTCAACCCGAGATGACCGCCCGGTCCGGTTGCTCCGTGATCGCGCGGTCGACCGGATCGGGGCCGGCGAAACTGACCAGCAGGCCGATCGCGGCGACGGCGGCGCAGCCGGCGAACAGCAGGAAGAGGTCGCCCTGCGGGTAGGTCACCGCCACCCAGGCCGCGGCGAGTGCCGTCCCGGCGAACCGCATCATGTTGAACAACCCGAGCGCGACGCCGGCCCGCCCGGCCGGCGATCGGGTGGCACCGGTCGCCGACGGCGTCTGCACGAGCGCCACACCGACGCCGACCGCGATCAGCAGCACCACGAGCCCCGGCAGGCTGCGATGGCCGGTGCCGACCCACCAGCCGAGGGCCAGCTCGACCGTGGCCAGCAGCACCAGCCCGGCCCGCAGCACCCGCCGGGGATGTATCCGTTCGCTGACCAGCCCGACCACGGGCGCGCCCGCAGCCATCGTGGCGGGCAATGCGAAGACCAGCAATCCGGTCACGGTGGTCGTGCGCCCGAGCGCACCCGTGACGTAAAGCGGAACTCCGACGAGCACGGTCGCGAGGCAGAACATCTGGGCGAACGCCGCGACCGCGCTGCGCATGAACCGCGACTCGATGATGAGCCTCGGCCGAATGATCGGGTCCGCCGCCCGCGTCGACAGGAGGACGAACAGCGCGACGAAGCCGACCCCGGCGAGCGCCAGCGCGACCACGAGCCAGCGCGGTACGACCTCCTGCGGTATGGCCGTCGCGGCGGTCATCAGCAGCGCACCGCCGACCGTCAGCGATACCGCTCCCGGCAGGTGCAGCGGCGTGGGCCGGCCTCGGTCGTCCGGGACTGTGCGGACCGTCGCGATCAGTACGCCGACGGCGAGCGGCGCGAGCAGCCAGAAGATCGACCGCCACCCAGCGAGGCCGGCGAGCAGTCCGCCGACCGGGGGGCCGATCGCTTGGCCGAGACCGTTCGCACCGGCCCAGGCGCTCATCATCCGGCCCCGTTGCCCGGGGCCGTAGATGCTGGACAGCATTCCCATCACTGCCGGCGGGAACGCGGCGCACGCGAGGCCCTGCACGGCGCGCAGCGCGATCAACACCGGGAGGGACGGTGCGAGGGCCGCGCCGACCATGGCCGCCGCCATGAGTGCGAGCGCGACGATGATCGTCCGGCGTCGCCCGAAGCGGTCCCCGACCCATCCCGAGAGCGGCATGGCCGCCGCGAGGACCAGTACGAACCCGCTCACCACCAGTACACCCGAGGACGGGGCGACATGGAAGTCGCTGCTGATCGCCCGGAGCGGCACGTTGAGGATGTTGTTGATCAACGTGCCCATCAACGTGACCGCAAGCAGCGTCGGCAGGGTCAGTCGTCGGGTCGTCGGCGCGCGCCGTAACACGGTCGTCACGGCTCCACGCCTCCGGTGTCATTTCGGGGTCGGGCACTGAGGTAACTCGACGTACGGCCGCGCCGTCGGAACAGCCCCGTCGTCGACCTGCTGGCCCGCCGTCCGTAGGCGTTACCGGCCCTAGTCGAGCGGATTCGGGTTCAACGGGCTGGCGGCGAGATCGCCGGGCATGAGTCCCGGGAACCAGTTTTCGAGATCGGCGCGCTGACCGTCGTTGGTCGGCGCGATCAGCCGGGCACCGTCCTCGAACCAGATCAGCGTCATGACCTCCCGCTGGGTTCCGGTTCGGTTCGCGCTGGCCGAGTGCAGCGTCCAGGAGGCATGGAACGACGCGTCACCGGCGGCCATCGTGCCGGTGGCCTTCAGCGGATAGCCGCGGGTCGCGAGTTCCTTCTCGAGGATGGCGTCGGACGATCCGGAGATCGGTACGTCGGCCATCGCCCCGTCGTGGTGCGAACCGGCCGCGAAGATCAGCTCACCCATGTCAGGGGTCAGGTCGACCAACGGCATCCACATCGTCAGTGCATGGTCGGTGGACAGCGGCCAGTAGTGCATGTCCTGGTGCCACGGCGTACGGCCACCGCCCGCCTGCTTGAACAGCGCCTGATCGTGGTAGAGCCGCACACCGGACGCCTCGAGCAACGCGGCGGCCACCCGGGCGAACCGGCGGGACAGGGTGAAGGCAGCGACCCGCGCATCCCGCTGCCACAGGTTGATGTACTGGTCGAAGGCCTGGGCGTAGACCTCACCCTCATCCGCCGACGCGGCGTGCTTCGGCGTGCCGAGCGCCGCCTCCTCGATCAGCGTGCGGTACGCCGCCACCTCGGTGGGGGAGGCCAGGCCGCGGATGATGACCTGTCCGTCCCGCTGGAACGTGCCGACCTCCGCCTCGGTCACGGGGTGCACGCCGTCCAGTTCCGGGCCGAGGTCCGCCCGTTCCTCCACGGACTGGCGCCGCTCGCTGCTCATACCGATACCTCCGTGTCACCCAGATCGACGGGTTGCCGGGTCGCCGCCGAACGGTAGGCCGCTTCGACGATGCGCTGCAGGTCCAGCGATTCGTTCAGGCCGGATTCCGGGGTCTCCCGCCCGTCGACACAGGCGAGGAAATGGTCGAGCTGCTCGGCGAGGAGATTACTGCGCGTCCACTCCTCGGCTGCGCCGGCAGCGGCGGTGCGGTCGTAGCGGACAAGGCGCGAGAGGTTGACCTCGAGGTTTCCCGACGTCCCGTGCAGCAACAGCTCGAACCGGTCCGGGAGCGCGACGTGGCTGCTGACAACGGTGGCGATCGAGCCGTCGGCGTACTCGAGCGTCATCGCACCCTTGTCGTCCGACGTCCAGTCCCCGGGGCAGGCCCGCATCGAACCGATCGTGGCGAACACCCGCTCCGGCAGACCCTTGCACGCGGTCAGCGCACCAAGCATGTGCCAACCCGCGTCGAGGATCGCCGTCCCGCCGGACAGGTCGCGATCGCCTCGCCAACCCCAGTTCTGCCCGTCCGGATTCCACGCGTAGAGGATCCGGCCCTCGGCGAGGTAGATGTCGCCGAGCTCGCCCTTGCGCACGAGGTCGAGCGCTCGGCGGTACGCCGGGTCGAGCAGCCGCTGCCCCGACGTCATGTACACCCGACCGCGGTCGCGGAGCCGCTCCGCCATCCGTCGGGCGTCGTCGAGATTCCGGGCGAACGGCTTCTCCTTCAGGATGTGCAGGTCGGTGCCGGCAAGCGCATCGATCACGTCCGGGTAGATGTGATGGGGGACGACGACGATGGCGATCTGCGCCTCAGCCGCGTGCCGGTCGAGCAGCTCCCGGTAGTCGGCGTACGCCGGGACCGCGAACTCCGCCGTGGCGGCCGCACGTGCCGGCGGCGACACGTCGGCGGCCGCGATCAGCCGGCACCGGGGATGGTTTCCGGCCACGCGCAGGTGCGCCATACCGGCGGCGCCGGCGCCGATCTGCAGTACGCCGAGGGGTTGGTCATCGACAGTGGGCATCGGTACGTGCTTCCTCCGGGTGAATGGCGCGCTCAGGCGGTGTGCTCGGCCGGGTTCTGCCAGTAGAAGACCTCCGGGTCGTAGACGGCCGGCGTCGGGAGGCCCCACGTGTTGGTGAAGCCGCCCTGCGCGAGGTTTTCCCGGCCCGGGACATTCTTCAGATCCGTCTTGGTCACCACGACCTGGGGATACCCGGCGACGGTGCCCATGAAGAACGGGCCCTGGTCGATGTGGATCTTGATCATCTCCCAGACCAGCTCGGTCCGCTTCTGCTCGTCCGGTTCGACCTTGCTGCGATCGTAGAGATCCCACAGCGCGGCGATCGGCCCGCCCGCTTCGGGCTCGAGCCGCGGCGGGTTGCGCTTCCACGGATCGACGTTCTGCTGTTCGTGCTCGGCGGCCGTGCCGCGCAGCGCGTAGAGCTGACCCTCGAGCGGTGCCCAGCGCGCGTTCTCGATCGGCACCAGCCACTGCGGATAGATGAGACAGCTCGGGTCGTTGCTCACCTCCCAGTTGGTGTGGACCATGAGCTGTCCCGCGGCCCACAGGTCGCCGTAGGTCTGCGGAGAGATGGGGTTGCGCACCATGTGCAGACCGATCGCCTTGCAGTCGCGGACGAGCTGATCGTCCTTCGCCCCTTCCGTCGGACTGATGTCGGCCGAGTAGTCGATCCGGATCGTGAGCTTCGACCCGTCGGGCAACTCCACGTAGCCGTCGTTGTCGGTGTCCTTCAGGCCGAGTTCGGCGAGCAGTGCCTTCGCCTTCGCCGGGTCGTGTGACTTGTAGGAGTCGCGCCACCGGGCGTAGATCTGCTGCCCTTTGGCGCCGCGGAACTCGGAGGCCTTGGGGCTCATCGTCCCGGTCGTCAGTTCGCCGGTCTGGAAGTAGAGTGCGCGCTGCGCCTCCGCGCGGTTGAAGGCGTGCGAGATCGCCTGGCGGAACTTCGGCTCGCGAAAGAGCTTGCGCAGCTTCGGGTCGGGATAGTCGTAGTTGAGGAAGAACATCGACCCGGTGCCCGATCCGCTGTCCCACAGCACGATCCGGGTGCCCGCCTTCTTCGTCGACTGGCTCAGCGTCGACACGTCGGACAGGTCGATCTGGTTGTACGGACCGTGGCAGAAGTCGACCGAGCCCTGCCGCACCTGCAGCTGACCGACCTGCGCGTCCTGCGTCGTCTTGATGACGACCTCGTCGATGTAGGGCAGCTGGTCACCGTCCCTGGTGACCGCCCAGTAGTAGGGGTTGCGTTCGAGGACGACACCGGTGTTGTTGTTGAACGACTTGCACCGGTAGCCGATCAGGGTCGGACAGGCCGGATTGCGCATCCAGTCGGTCTTCTGTTCCCACAGCCCGCCGACGATGTCCCAGTTCTTGGGGACGCTCTTGTTGTACTTCGGGTGGAACTGCTTGGCGTAGTGCTTGGGGATCACCCAGATCGGGCCGTTGTGCCCGATCGCCCCCTTGGCCCACTCGGCGAGCCGGTCGGCCGTGAGCGGCGCCGGTGCGTCGAAGGTCATCTTCAGGGTGACGTCGTCGACGGCCGTGATCTTGACGAGAGTGCCCTTGCCGGACCGGCACTCGTCGGGCGGGACCTGCGCGTAGTGGGCCGGCAGCACCAGGTCGTCCCACCAGAAGAGGATGTCGTCGGTGCCGAACGGGTGGCCGTCGGACCACTTCACGCCCGCCCGCAGGTGCAGCACCCACTCCGACGTGTCGGAGTTGGTCGACCACTTCTCGACCAGGCCAGGACCGACGTCGAGGCCGTCGTTCAGCCAGCGGAGCAGCGAGTTGCCGTAGTAGAACTCGCGGTTGGAGTCGGTCGCCGCCGCGCCCTCGCTCGAGAACGCGATCATGTTGAGTACGCCGCCGTACCGGCCGCGCTCGACCCAGTGGTGCGGGACGACGTAGGGATGGCCGGGCAGCCGCTTCGCCACCGCCGGCAGCGTGCCGGCCTTGACTTGGCCGGCCAGGGTCGGGGACTCGCGGAGGGACTTCGGCGCGGTCAGGGGAGTGCGCGCGGAGCCGCGTGCGGTGCTGCCGACGTCCTTCCCGGCGTTGCTCGTCCCCGACGTGCAGGCACTCAGCATCGCCGACCCGGCGACGAGCGCCGAGCCGTAGAGGAACGTCCGCCGGGACATGCTGCCGCGATCGGTCACGGCCGACACTCTCGACCGACGGGGCAGCGCTTGCCCATACCCGCCGGACGCATGATGATGACTGATCGTGTCATCGACCGGCTACCGCTCGCAGGTCTGCGTGCGCGCGATCGGACGCGGCGAGGCGCCGGTGGGCAGCGTCTACGGGCCGCGCATCCTGCCGTGTCACGAGCTGGTGTGGATGCAGTCGGGCGCCGCCCGGTGGATCTGTGCCGGTCGCTCGGCGGTGCTCACGCCCGGCCACTTGTTGCTCGCGCCTGCGGGCGTCGCCGCGACGGTGTACTGGGAGGACGAGTCGGATGCCGGCCCGCGTCCGGCGGCCGGTCGGCGCTGCGCGCACGCCTACGTCGACTTCGAGCTGCGCGACGGCGGCGTGCCTGAGGGCCGGCCAACCGTCATCGCGATACCCGGTTCGGACGTGCGGCACGCGCTGTTGCGCTACCTCCTCCAGCTCGGTCAGCTCCGCCCGGCCGGATGGCGGGAACCGGCCGAGGCCGCCCTCGAGGCAGTGGTCCGCCTGGTCGCCTCGGGCACGCTCGTCGAGCTCGGCCCGGCCGACGTACTACCCGACTCCATCGAGCGGCTCGCGGCCTACGTGCATCGACTGTGGCCGCGTGGCATGCGCCCGATCCCACTCGATGAGATGGCCTCCGCCGCAGGTACGTCGAAGGGTCATCTGTCCCGGCAGTTCCGCGCCGCCTTCGCGCTCGGGCCGGCCAAGGCCTTCGAACTGCTCCGTCTCGCGCACGCGGCGAGCCTGCTCGTGCACAGCAACGTCACCGTCGTGCAGGCGGCGGAGGCGTGCGGGTACGCGAGTCCCTATCACTTCTCCCGCAGCTTCAGCGCCGCCTTCGGGGCGCCACCGTCGGTCTTCCGGGCGACGTCGGACACCAGCCGCATCGACGCGGTATTCGGCCGGCACAACCTGACCGCCCTGGCCGCGCGAATCTGGCCGGACTCCGGCTAGCCGATGAGCGCCGCGGTAAGTAAGGTCACCGACCGAACCTGGGATGCCTGGTCGTGGCATCGCCCGGTCTTCGATCCCCGCACCCGTCGAGTCCCGGGCAGGCCACGATGACGCGCACCGGCGAGGGTGTGACCGGCGGCAGGGGCGCCCGCCAGGACGTCACCCGGCGGATCAACTCCGAGGCCGTGCTGTCCCTGTTGCGGACGGACGGACCGCTGTCCCGTGCCGCCCTGTCGCGTCAGGTGGGTCTGGCGAAGGCGACCGTCTCCAGCGTCGTCGAGGAGCTCATCGCCGCCGGCGTGGTCCACGAGAGCGGCCAGGGCGCGAGCGCTCCCGCCGGCGGGCGCCCCCCGCGGCTGCTCAGCGTCGACCCGTCCTCGCGGCACCTCGTCGGTGTCGCGATCGGAGCCCGGACCACCACGGTGGTGGTCACCGACGCGCTCGGGGACACGCTCGCCCGATGCAGCGCGACGACACCCGGTGGCCCGCCGCGGTCGACGATCGGGGCGGCCGCCGGGCTGATCCATGACCTGCTCCACGAAGCCGGCGCGCAGGACTCCTCGGTGGCGGCCGTCGGCGTCGTCGTCCCCGGGATCGTCGACCCGACGACGTCGGTCTGCCTGCTCGCGCCCAACCTCGGCTGGCACGACGTCGCCGTCGCCGACCTGCTCGGCCAGGAGTTTTCGGCGCCGATCTTCGTGCACAACACCGCGCAGGCAGTGGTGGTCGCCGAGGCCGAGGACGGCGCCGCCCGGGGCTACGACGACGTGGTCTGCGTCTACGCCTCGACCGGCGTGGGCGCGGGCATGCTCCGGGGCGGCCGGGTCGTCCTCGGCGGAGCGGGAGTCGCCGGCGAACTCGGCCACTGCACCGTCCCGGGCGCGACGGAGACCTGCAACTGCGGGAAGGTCGGGTGCCTGGAAACCGTCGCGTCCGGCCCGGCCATCGAACGTGCCGCCGCCCGCGCTCTCGCGGCCGGTCGTCGCTCGACCCTCGGCGAGCTATCCCGGCCGGTGACCACCCGGGACGTCGCCGCGGCGGCCGCGACCGGCGATCGCCTCGCGCTGACGTTGATCGAGCAGGCGGCCGAGATCCTCGGTACGGCGACCTCGTGGCTGGTCAACATCGTCAACCCCGGAATCGTGATCGTCACCGGCGGCCTCGCCGACGTCGGCCCGCTGCTGCTCGAGCCGATGGAGGCGGCGATGCGCCGTGACGCCCTTCCCCAGGCGGTTCGGGGGCTGAGCCTCCGGCCGGCCGCACTCGGCGCCGACGCACCGATCCGCGGCGCCGTACTCCTCGCCCGGCAGTACGCCGACGACCACTTCCGGACGGTGTTCCGCAGCAACGCCTGACCGAAAGTCACCGGTCAACCACGCAGCGACAGAGACATCGCTCGTCGGCCCCGCGAAACGGCGAATGTCCGCGCCCGATCGGCAGGGCCACTAGCGTCGGCTGCGGGGGACCAATGAAGAAGGCAGTTATCGGGCTCGCGTGCGCCCTCGTGGTGTCGGGATGCTCAACCGCGGCGACGACCGCGTCCGAACCGAGTCCTACACCGAGCGGCGTGGCGACGCAGTCGCCGGCTGCCTCTCAGTCGACGTCGCCGTCCGCCGTACCGTCCAGGACGACGCAGCCGCCGACCTCGGCGCCGCACACCTCCCGGCCGCCGGCTCCGGCCCGGCCACATCGGACCGCGAGACCGCCGCGGCCGGCATCGGCCGGGCTCCCGCTGCCGGACCGGCACCTCACCCCGGGCGCGGTCTTCCTCGCCGCGACGGCGGCCCAGGTGTGCACCCCGGGCTGGTCGTCGGCGCACCGCGACGTCACCACGAGCGAGCGCCACGCGGTCTTCGCGGCCTACGGCATCCCCTATGCCCAGCACTCGGCGTACGAGTTGGACCACCTCGTCCCGCTGGAGGTGGGCGGCGACAACAGCACGACCAACCTGTGGCCGGAGCCGCAGACGGAGAACGACACCTCCGGCCCCGACAAGGACGCGCTGGAGAATCACCTGCACGCGCTCGTCTGCTCCGGCCGGCTCCCGCTGCGGACCGCGCAACAGGCGATCGCGAACAACTGGGTGACCGCGTGGGATCGCTACGAATCCGTGGCGGCGTCGACACCCGCGCCGGTGCGCACGCCTACCGCGGACGCGTCAACCGTCGTCGAGTCCTACTACGCCGCGATCAATTCGCGCGACTACGCGACCGCATGGCGCCTCGGCGGTGATCATTTCGCCGCGTCGTATGCCGCTTTCGTGCAGGGCTTCGCAGGCACTGATCATGACATTCTGCAGGTTGTCGGCGTAACCGGCGAGACTGTGCGCGTCGATCTGACGGCGTACCACTCCGACGGGTCGTCGCAGCACTTTTCCGGCACATATACGGTCAGCGGCTCGACAATTGTCGACGCGAGCATCCAGCAGACCGATTCCGCACCTCCGTCCAGCACCTCCGCGGTCCGTCCAGGGGAATTCTGCGCGACCGAAGATCAAACTGTCGTCACCCGCTACGGCAAGCTGATCTGCGCAGTTGCCTCCGACGGCCGCGATCGGTGGCTCCATGACTGACCCGGTCGCGGCGCGTGGAGCCGTTTCCTTGCCGTGGGCTCGCCCGACAGCAAGGATCGGTTGATGGTGGGTCGGGGGGCAGGCGACGGCGCGCGTACGACGGCCGGCTGGTCGTTGCGGCGCCGGGTGCAGGTGCTGCTTTCCATCGTGGTCGTGGTGGTCATCGCCGCCGCAGCGGCGCTGTCCGTGACCGTCGTCTCACTGCGCCATGCCGAGGACCGCCAGCAGCACCAGTTGAGCCCGGCGACCGTCGAGCTCGGTCGGGCCCTTGCCCTCTTCGTCGACCAGGAGTCCGGGGGGCGCGGCTATATCATCACTGGCGACCCGGCCTTCCTTCAGCCGTATCAGCAGGCGTCCAAGCAGCTACCCGCGGTGTTGAGCGATCTGCAACGGCAGGTGGCTTCGTTGCCGTCGGCCTCCACCCAGATCGACCGGGTGCGGACGGCGCACGACACCTGGCTGCGGTCGGGCATCGGACCGGAGCTTGCGGCCGCCATGGCCGGCCATTTCAAGCAGGCCCAGACGCTGGTCCGTACTGCTCGCGCGAAGGTGCTCTTCGACGCTCTCCGCCACCGCGTGGCGGCCGCGCAGGCCACCCTCGCGCAGCTGGACAGGTCGGCGACGAGTGAAGTGCGGACGCTGACCAACCGGCTCACGATCCTCGTCATCGTCTCGCTGGTGCTGCTGGCGTTGTTGGTCGGGGTGCTGTGGTGGACACTGCACCGCGACGTCCTCGAGCCGTTGCGTGCGGTGCAGCGATACGCCCGAGCCGTCGCCGACGGCGAATTGAATCGGCCGGTGGCCGCCAGCGGGCCGCCGGAGTTCCGCGCACTCGGGCACGACGTCGAGGGGATGCGCCGTCAGTTGGTCGCCGAGATCGACAGCGCCCAAGCCGCGCTGGAGGCGTTGGAGCAGCGCGGTCCGGCGGTGGCGGCGCTGCGTCACGCCCTCACCCCGACCCTCATCAGTGTCCCCGGGGCGGAGGTGGCGGGCCGGCTGGACCCTGCAGAAGGCGTGCTGGCGGGCGACTTCTACGACACCGTCGAGCTCGACGGCGGCCGGCTCGGCCTGCTGCTCGGCGATGTGTCCGGCCACGGCCCCGTCCCCGCCGTGTTCGCTCTTCAACTGAAGGAGCTGCTGGTCGCCGGCCTGGAGGCGGGCCGAAGCCCCGGAGAGGCCCTGTCGTGGGCCGCCCACCAACACCTCGTCGACGTACCGGATGACCAGTTCGCCACCATCTTCATCGCGATCATCGACGTCCGCGCCCAGGCGGTGAGTTACGCCAACGCCGGTCACCCGGCCTCACTGATCATCGCCCGGTCGATGGGCGCCGGCACGCCGCCACGGAACGGCGAACGACCCATTCGGACGACGCCGTCCGGCCTTCAGGTCATCGAGCTCCCGGCGACCGGTCCGCTGCTGTCACCGGTGGTCAGCACCTGGAGCTGGAGCACTATGGAACACCCGTTCCTGGCCGGCGACATGCTGGTCGCCTACACCGACGGGCTGGTCGAGTCCCGCGATGACACCGGCGAACAGTTCGGCCTCGACCGGCTGCTCAACTCCCTACTCGCGGTCGACGCGGACGAACTCCTCGACGAGGTGCTGAGCCAGGTGTTCGCCCGGGTGCGGGAATTCTCCGGCGGCCGCGCGGGCGACGACACGGCACTGCTCGCCTGCCGTCGTGCCGTCGCCGATGCGGACGTGGACCGGCCGCTGCCGTCACGCTGATCGCGGCGGGTCGGCGGCCCGATAACCTGAGCCGATGGGAAAGATCTACGACGGGATCGACGACGCGTTGACGAAGTGGGTCGGCGAACAGCCGATGTTCTTCGTTGCCACCGCGCCGCTCGCGGGCGACGGTCTGGTCAACGTGAGCCCGCGCGGCCACGACACCTTCTCCGTCCTCGGCCCGCGCCGGGTCGGCTGGGTCGACTACACCGGAAGCGGCATCGAGACGATCTCGCACCTGCGCGAGAACGGCCGGATCTGCCTGATGTTCTGCTCCTTCGGGCCGCGGCCCCGGATCGTGCGCTTCCACGGCAGCGGCCGGGTCGCCCTCCCCGGTGACGCCGACTACGAAGACCTCGTGGCCCGCCACCCGCAGCATCCCGGGACCCGTGCGGCGGTGATCGTCGACGTCCTGCGCGTCAGCGACTCGTGCGGCTTCGGCGTACCCGTGATGGAGATGGTGGGCGAGCGCGACCTGCTCGCGCAGCAGGCGGAACGGCGCGGACCGGAGTGGATGGCGGGCTACCGTGCGGACAAGAACGCCGTCAGCATCGACGGACTACCGGGGATGCCCGGCTAAGGAGCAAGCCATGAGGATCGCGGTATTCGGCACCGGCATGGTCGGCTGCGTCCTCGCTGCCAAGCTCACCGGCCTCGGGCACGACGTCACAGTCGGCACCCGCGATCCGCAGGCCACACTCGACCGCACCGAACCCGATCAGATGGGCAACCCGCCCTTCGCCCAGTGGCGGTCCGAGCACGAGTCGGTGGCCCTCGACACCTATGCCGGCGCTGCGGCGGCCGCCGAACTGGTCATCAACGCCACGGCCGGTGCGGCGACGCTCGCCGCCCTCGACGCGGCCGGAGCCGACAACCTCGAGGGCAAGTCGTCAAGAGCCTCAACACGGTCAACTGCCTGGTCATGGTCGAGCCGTCCCGGGTGCCCGGCGATCACCAGGTCTTCGTCGCCGGCGAGGACGAGTCGGCGAAGCGGACGGTCACCGATCTGGTGCAGACCTTCGGCTGGCCCGCGGACAGCATCGTCGACCTCGGCGGGATCCGGGCCGCTCGCGCAACCGAGATGTACATGCCGCTGTGGCTCTCGCTGATGCAGACGCTCGGCCACCCGGACTTCAACATCAACGTCGTACGCCGGCCGGCTGACGACTAGCGGTAGCGGAAGCCGTCGAGGAACCGGCGGAAGACCCCGCCCTTGCGGGGCAGCGCCGGTGCCGGAGCGGGCGCGGTGCTCCGCCGCCGGGCGACCGGCTGGTCGTAGTCGGTGCGGACGATCGCGTCGATCACCTGCGGCTCGTTGAAGTCCTCGGACCCGTCGATGACCGGCACGTAGCCGACCAGCATCCCGTCCCGCATGACTTGCGCCTCGAGCCCGGCGGTGTCGTCGGAGTCCCAGATCGCCTCACGGCCGCCGGACAGCCGGATGCTGATGCCGAACTGGTAGACGCCCTGCTTGGACATGTCCGCGTCGACGCCGCGCTCACGCAGTGCGTCGACGACGTGCCGGGCCCGGTTCTCTTCCACCCGTCCCAAGCTACCCAACGCCACCGCGTGCCGCCGCCACCTGCCGCCCGCCCCCGTCCGCCCCGTCCGCCGTCCCCGTCCGCCCGCGTGGACAAAACCCACTACTAGTGGGTTTTGTCCAGCAGGGCCGCGGGCGTGGTGGGCACCTCCCGCCGGGCGCGCCCAAAACGCACTCGGAGTGCGTTTTGGTCCGCGACACGCCGGTGCCGGCCCCCACAACGCACTCCTAGTGCGTTTTGGTCAGGGGACCGGGGGTGGCCGGCGGTCGTCTCGCCGCTCCTCGTCGCGCGTTACTTCGCGGGCCTCTTCCCGCGCCTCCTGTCGGGCCTCCTGCCGGGCGGCGCGGGCGTCGAACATCCGGCGGACCGCCTGACGCTGCCGGTCGGTGACCGGCGTCGGCCGCCAGGACCGGTTCGGCGGCCGGACCGCCGCCTCGATGTCGATCCGCAGCCGGTCGACGGCGGCGAGCAGGGCGCCGTGCTGCTGCCAGGCACCCTGGTCTGCATACGGGTCGACGAGCAGCAGTTCGGCGAGCCGGTTCCGGCGCCGATGAAATTCGGTCAGCGCGGCGTCGACCTCCCGGCGGGCGTCGTCCGGCGATCCGGTCGGTGAGGTGACCCCGGTGACGTGCTGCAGTGCGCTGGCGGCGGCGTCCAGGACGTCGGCGAGGGCCATCCGCACCTCTTCGCCGTACGCCGTCCCCTCCTCGTCGCCGGGCACGAAATAGGTGCGGTCGAGCAGCGCCCGGGCGAGGCTGCGCAGCCCCGCCTGACTGAGCTCGAGGCCGGTGAGCGCGGTGCGCAGCGGCGGTTGCGCCTCGCGGGCCTTGGCGCCGCGGGGATTGAGCCGGGCGCTCTCCTCGGCCCGGCCCAGCGTCCGGTCCGCGCGGGCCACCTCCTGGTCGAGAGCCCGGGCGGCGTTGAGCCAGCGATCCGCAGCATCCCGCGACCAGCCGGACCGGAGCTCTCCGGCGAGGCCGCGGACGAACTCCGCCATCCGGTCGGCCAGCTCGCTCACGGCGTCGCCGGCAGGTTGCACGTAGAGCGGCGGGGCGATCACGACGTTGACGGCGACGCCGACGGCCGCACCGATCACCGTCTCGTAGACCCGCCCGGCCGCCACCGTCTCCGCCCCGCCCACCGCGAGCACCAGCATCGCCGAGATGGGCACCTCGAGCAGGTTCGGTCCCAGCCGCAACAGCCGTCCGACGACGAGGGACACCGCGACGACGATGCCGAGGCTCCACCAGGTCAGGCCGACGAACGACGCGACACCGACGGCGACGAGCACCCCGGCGAGGACGCTGGCGACCCGGCCCAGGCCGTGGGTGACCGTCTCGTACATGGTCAGCTGGACCACCAGGATCGCGGTCAGCGGCGCGAGCACCGGCTGCGCACTGGTCCCCAGCTGCTTGGCGATGACGTAGGACAGGACAGCGGCGAGAGTGGTCTTCGCCGTACGCAGCCCCGGGGTGCGGCCACGCCGGACGAGTCGCAGCGCCCGTGCGCGGGTGGCCGACTCGACCGCAGTCAGCGTCGTCCGCCAGTCACCGCCCCACATGCCGGCTCCCGTGACTCGGAGATGCCGTCCACCGTAGCCCGGGTCGATGTCCCGGCTCGTGCGGTCGGCGGCTCGCGCTGGCTAGTGTCGGCAGCTGACGATCCCACCCGCCATGGAGGTCCGCATGCGTCTGTCGACCCGCAACCAGCTGCCCGGAACCGTGGAGTCGGTCACCTACGGCGAGGCCATGGCCGTGGTGAAGGTCATCCTCGACGGCGGCCAGACCGTCACCGCGGCGATCACCCGGGACGCCGCCGACGACCTCGATCTGGGTCCCGGCAAGCCCGTCACGACGCTGGTGAAGGCCACCGAGGTGATGCTCGCCGTCGACTGACTACGGCATCGCTTCGTCGCGCTGGCGCTCACGGGTCGCTCCGGCGAAGGCGACCATGATGGCGGCGAGCCCGCCGACCACCCACAGCGCATGCCCGATCCCGATCGACCGGGCGAGCAGTCCGATCAGCGGCGGCCCCAGCAGGAATCCGCTGTAGCCGATCGGCGCGACCATCGAAATCGCCTCGGCCGAGCGGCCGGGGGTGTCGCCGGCCGCACTGATCACGGCCGGGAAGACGATCGCCGTACCCAGGCCCCACAGCGCCGCTCCGACGTAAGCGAGGGCGACGACGGGGGAGAGCAGCAGCATGCCGACGCCGACCAGCGCCACCGCCGAACTCGCGCGTACGGCGCCCGCCCGCCCGAGCCAGTTGATGGTCCAGGTGCCGGCACCGCGGCTCGCGGCCATCGCTACCGCGAAGGTCGTGAACGCCGCCGCCCCGGCCGCGGGCGTCACGTGCCGGACATCGTCGAAATAGATCGCCAGCCAGTCCGACGCGGCGCCTTCGATGAGCGTCGAGCAGCCGAGTACGACGCCGAGCAGGAGCAGGGAGAGGCTGAAGAGCCGACCCGCGCGTTGCTCCTGCCGGGCCGCGGTGGCCGCGTCGTCGAGTTCGGAGCCACTCGTCGCGTCGTCGTCGGCGAGGAAGAGCATCAGCAGACCGAGTACCGCCGCGAACACGCCGGCCGAGGCGACCGAGAAGTGCGCCGCGACCGGGACACCGATCGCGACCGCGAGCGCGCCGAGACCGGCGCCGAGGAAGCTGCCGACGCTCCAGGCGGCGTGATAGCGGGGCATCCACGCCTTACCCGCCGACGCCTCCACGCCGTGTCCGTGGATGTTCATCGCGACGTCCCACGACCCGTAGCCGACGCCGAACACGAACAGCACGAGTCCGAGCTCGACCACCGACTGGACCAGGGAGGCGCCGACCAGAGCGAGTGTGGACAGCCCGCAGCTCGCGGCGACCACCGTCCGGCTCCCGAAACGCCGGACCAGTCTGCCGGTCATCGGCGTCGCGAGGATCGACCCGACGGCGATCCCCAACAGGGCCAGACCGAGCGATCCCGGGTCGGCGTGCAACCGGGTGCGAACCTCCGGCAGCCGCGACACCCAGCTGGCCTGGACCAGCCCGGACAGCGCGAAGACGAGCCCGGTCGCCATGGCCGACCGGCGCAGGACCGGGTACGGCGCGGCGGCGAGGGTCATCATCGGCACGCGGACAGCATGCCAAACGCCTCGCCGCCGAGCCGCCTCAGCGTCGTGTGACGGTCAGCGCCGCCGCAGGCCCGACTCCGTCAGCGCCGGCGGCTTCCAGCCGGCGTCACCGGGGTTGACGTTGGTGCCGGGCGGCACGATCTCATCGATCGCGTCGAGCAGCTCGTCGCTCAACGTGACGTCGGCCGCACCGAGCTGCGTCTCCAACTGCTCCATCGTCCGCGGCCCGATGATCGCGGAGGTGACCGCCGGGTGCCGGATCACGAACGCGACCGCGAGCTCGACCAGGCTGATGCCGGCCTTCTCCGCGAGCTGCGCGAGGTCCTCGACGGCGTCCAGCTTGCGCTGGTTGACCGGCACGGAGAGGTCGAAGCGCTCGGGGAGCCGCTGCGCGCGGTGGGTGTTCGGAGCGTCCTGACCCTTGCGATAGCGGCCGCTGAGCCAACCACCGGCCAGCGGGCTCCACGGGATGACGCCCATGCCGTAGTTCTCACAGACCGGCAGCACGTCGGCTTCGATCCCTCGGACAAGGATCGAATACGGCGGCTGCTCACACATGAACCGCTCACGCCCGCGGCGCTCGGCCGTCCACTGTGCCTCGACGATCTGGTACGCCGGGAAGGTGGACGAGCCGAAGTAGCGGATCTTCCCGTCCCGGACCAGGTCGGTCAGCGCGCCGAGCGTCTCGTCGATGTCCGTCGTCGCGTCCGGCCGGTGGATCTGGTAGAGGTCGATCCAGTCCGTCCCGAGGCGCCGCAGGCTGTTCTCGACCTCCTGCACGATCCAGCGCCGCGAGTTGCCCTGCGCGTTGGGGTCGTCCCCCATGCTGCCGTGCGCCTTCGTCGCCAGCACGACATTGTCGCGGCGGCCGCCGGAGAGCGCCTTCCCGACAATCTCCTCGGATTCCCCGTGCGAATAGACATCCGCGGTGTCGACAAAGTTGATGCCGGCGTCGAGGGCGCGCCGGATGATCCGCACCGAGTCGTCGTGGTCGCGATTGCCTGTGGCGCCGAACATCATCGCGCCCAGACACAACGGGCTGACCTTTACACCTGTCTTTCCAAGCACTCTGTAATCCATGTTGCAAACCCTAGTCCCGTCCCAGAATCGGCACACATCCGCGTCGCCGTCGAGCCGGGGGTGAGAGCGCTCTCAGGAATGTGTGGAACGCATCATCGCGTCGAACGTCGACACCACTCGCGCGACGGTGTCCCGTCCCGGCGCGTCCCAGACGTCCTGCCGGAAGATCTCGACCTCGATCCACCCGGTGTAGCCGGCGGCAGTGACCAGGTCGGTGATGGAAGCGGTGTCGATAGAACCGTCGCCGAGGTGCCCGCGGGAGAGCAGCGCATCGGCCGCGAGCGGCAGCACCCAGTCCGACACCTGGTAGAGGGCGATCCGCTCACCGCCCCGGGCCAGCTGTGCGGCCAACGTCGGATCCCACCAGACGTGATAGGTGTCGACGCACACCGCGACCTCGCGCGGCTCGAACGCATCGGCCATGTCGAGCGCCTGACCCAGCGTCGAGACGACCGCGCGATCGGCACAGAACATCGGGTGCAGCGGCTCCAGCACCAGCCGGACCCCGGCTGCGCGCGCATGCGGCGCCAGCTCGGTCAGGGCATCGGCCACCGCCGCCCGCGCGCCGGCCAGGTCGCGGCTGCCCGCGGGCAGTCCGCCGACCACGAGCAGTAGTTCCGGCGCGCCGACCAGGGCCGCCTCGTCGATCGCGCGCCGGTTGTCGTCGTACGCCGCCTTGCGCGCCGCCGGCTCACCGTCGCTGAGGAAGCCGCCCCGGCACAGGCTGGTCACCGTGAGCCCAGCATCGGCGACGATCCGGGCCGCGCGTCCGGCGCCGACCTCGGCCACCCGGTCACGCCACAGCCCGATCCCGCCGATCCCCGCCTCGACGCAGCCGGCCACCGTCTCGGGCAACGTCCAGCGCTTGGTCGTCGCCTGGTTCAACGACAGGCGGGGGTGGGCGGTCACGGCCCGAACCCGGCGATCGCCAGGAAGCGACGCATCCGGTCCGCGGCGAGCTCGGGGTCCGGCAGGATGTGCGCCGCGGCAGCTAGGGCGACGAGTTCGACGAGGTGCGGAACGGACCGCCCGGCCTGGGCACCGCCGACCATCAGCGGATGATCCTGGTGTCCGGCCAGCCACGCCAGGAAGACCACGCCGGTCTTGTAGTGGTAGGTCGGCGGGCCGAACAGGTGCCGCGCCAACGGCACCGTCGGGTCGAGGATCTTGCGGAACCGGGCCGGATCACCGTCGTCCAACGCCCGCACCGCGGCCGAAGCGGCCGGTGCGATCGGGTCGAAGATGCCGAGCAGGGCGTCGCTGTGGCCGTGCTGGTCGCCGGCCATCAGCTGCGGGTAGTGGTAGTCGTCGCCGGTGTAGAGCCGTACGCCGTCCGGAAGCGCACGGCGCAGCGCGATCTCCCGGTCGGAGTCGAGCAGCGAGAGCTTGATCCCGTCGATCTTGTCGCGATGGTCCGCGATCAGCGTCAGCAGCGATGCGATCGCGACGTCGAGGTCGGTCGATCCCCAGTAGCCGGTCAGGGCCGGGTCGAACATCGGCCCGAGCCAGTGCAGGATCACCGGGTCCCGCGATTGCCGGAGCAGCGGCGCGTAGACCGCGTGGTAGTCCTCGGCCGACCGGGCGAGCGCGGCGAGCTCGCGCGAGCACATCAGCACGACGCGGGATCCGACGTCTTCGACGAGCGCGAGCTGTTCCTCGTACGCCGCCCGGACCTCGTCCAGGTCGCGCGCCGGCCCGGTCAACTGGTCGGTGCCGGCACCGCACACGAGCCGACCGCCGACCGCCGCCGCCTCCTTGCCGGACCGTCGGATCAGCTCCTGCACCGCCGGCCAGTCCAGCCCGGCGCCGCGTTGCGCGGTGTCCATGGCGTCGGCGACGCCGAGCCCCAGCGACCACAGGTGGCGACGGAAGGCGAGGGTCGCGTCCCAGTCGACGACCGCCGGGGCGCCCGGCGCGTTGTCGGCCAGCGGATCGGCGACCACATGCGCGGCGGCGTAGACGGACCGGGAGCGGAGCGCCCCGCCGGTCGGCCACTTCGGCGGTTCGTCGAGCGTGATGGTGCGGACGACGCCCGCGGGAGCGGGCAGGCGCAGCGAGACGCTCACGGGCGCAGCTCCGGGACCTCCAGTCGACGGCCCTCTGCCGAGGACCGCAGACCGAGCTCGGCGAGCTGCACGCCCTTCGCGCCCTCGAGCAGGTTCCACGGAAAGGGCGTATCGGCCACGACATGGGAGAGGAAGAGCTCCCACTCCCGCTTGAAGCCGTTGTCCAACGCCGCGTTGTCCGGGACGTCCTGCCATTGCGAGCGGAAGTCGACCGGCACCGGCAGATCCGGGTTCCACTCGGCCATCGGCGTGCCGGCGCGGTGCTGCACGATGCACGACCGCAGCCCGGCTACTGCACTGCCCTCGGTCCCGTCGACGTGGAACTCCACCAGTTCGTCGCGGTGCACCCGGGTCGCCCACGAGGAATTGACCTGCGCGACCACGCCGCCGGCCAACTCGAAGATCGCGTACGCCGCGTCGTCGGCGGTGGCCCGGTAGTGCTCGCCGTGCTCGTCCCAGCGGTCCGGGATGTGGGTCACCGCATGCGCCGTGACGGCCTGGACCGGCGCGATCACCTGGTCGAGCACGTAGCGCCAGTGACAGAACATGTCCGCGACGATGCCGCCGCCGTCCTCGGCGCGGTAGTTCCACGACGGCCGCTGCGCCGGCTGCCAGTCGCCCTCGAACACCCAATAGCCGAACTCACCCCGAACAGAGAGGATCCGGCCGAAGAATCCGCCCTCCACGAGACGCCGGAGCTTGATGAGGCCGGGCAGGAACAGCTTGTCCTGGACGACGCCGTGCCGGACGCCGGCCGCCTCGGCGGCGCGCAGCAGCCGGAGCGCGCCCTCGAGCGCATCGGCGACCGGCTTTTCGGTGTAGATGTGCTTGCCGGCCTCGATGGCCTGCAGCAGGGCCTTCTCGCGCGCCGCGGTCACTTGCGTGTCGAAGTAGATCTCGATGTCCGGATCGCCGAGTGCCTCGTCCAACGACGTTGTCCAGCGGGTCAGGCCGTGACGCTCGGCGATCGGCGCGAGGCGCTCGGCGTTGCGGCCGACCAGCAGCGGCTCCGGCCACACCACGGTGCCGTCGGGCAACGTGAGGCCGCCCTGCTCCCGGATCGCCAGGATCGAGCGGAGCAGATGCTGTCGGTAGCCCATCCGGCCGGTGACACCGTTCATCGCGATACCGATGGTCCTGCGGCTCATCTATGGCCCTCCGAGCGTGGTCCGTCATGCTGCGCAGATCCGGCCGGGAGCGTGTGGGAAAACGCTTGCCCGCCTCTGACACCATATAGTCGCTGCGTGCGCGCCTCCTCGTCAACACGGACCTCGGCACCGGTTCGCTCGGCGTCGGCCACGCTCAAGGACGTCGCCGACCTCGCCGGTGTGTCGCTGGCGACCGCGTCCCGGGTGCTCAATGGCAGCGAGCGGGTGGTCGGCGAGGCCCTGCGGGAGAAGGTCCTCGCCGTGGCCGACCAGGTCGGTTACGTGTCCAATGGCCCGGCTCAGGCGCTGGCGCGGGCGGCGACCGACATCGTCGGGCTGGTCATCCACGACGTCGACGACCCGTACTTCTCCGCGATCGCCTCGGGTGCGATGGCGGTCGCCCGGGCCAACGGCCTGCTCCTGCTCGTCACCAGCACCTCCCGCGATCCGGAGCTGGAGGTCGAATACATCAACCGGCTCCGCGCCCAGCGGGCCCGCGCGATCGTCCTCGCCGGGAGCGGCTTCGCCGATCGTGACCAGTCCGGGCGGGTCGCCCGGGCCGTCGACTCCTACCTCGGCACCGGCGGTCGGGTCGTGGGCATCGGCCGGCACGGGATGTCCGGCGACACCGTCGCCCCGGCGCACCGGGCCGGCGCGAAGGAGGCTGCCCGGCACCTGCGCGCGCTCGGGCACCGCTCGGTCGGCATCGCCTGCGGCCCGCTCGGCCTGACGACGGTGCGGGAGCGGCTGACCGGCTTCAGCAGCGAAATGGGGCGGCTCGGCGCCCCCATCCCCGACGACGCCATCGAGGAGGGCGGCTTCAGCCGCGAGGGCGGCGCGGCCGCCGCGGCGGCGCTGCTCGAGCGTCGCCCCCAGCTCACGGCGATTTTCGCCGCCAACGACCTCATGGCCACCGGCGCGATCTCCTACCTGCGGGAGTCCGGCCGACGCGTCCCGGACGACGTCTCCATCGTCGGGTACGACGACATCGAGCTGGCTCGCGACATCACGCCCGCCCTGACGACGGTCCGGCTGCCGCTGCGCGAGATAGGCGAGCGCGCGATGGACCTGGTCCTCGGCTCGCCCGGGCCGCCGCGCACCGTCCGGGTCGCGGCAGAGCTCATCGAGCGGGACAGCACCGCCCGTCCCCCGTCCGGCCGCAAGTCAGCCGCTCGCGCACCACGGCGGGCGAAGCGCCGGCGCTGACCGGCGCCTCAGTGCTCGGAGTTCTGCTCCTCGGTGAGGCGGGTGGTGTCCTGCGTACCCGAGCCGTTGAGATCCTCGCCGTAGGCCGGCGCGGAACTCTGCGCGGCGCGACGGCGGGCCAGCCCGGCGGTCGTTCCGAGCGCCGCGCCGAGCAGGAAGGCGCCGAGGATGAACGGCCAGCGGCGGGGCTGCTCGCCGCGTGCGGCGGCACCGATCCGACGCGCCCGGCGACGCGCCTCGCGGCGCTGTCCGCGGGTCTGCTTCTCCACCGTCCGGGCGCGCGAACGCACGGTGCCGGCGGCGGCGGCGACCACCGGTGCGTGGTCACGGACCGCGTCCACTGCGGCGCTGGCCGCGGGGCCGGCCCGGTGCCGGACGGTGTCCGCGGCGGCGACGGCCGCCGGCAGGCCCCTCTCGCGGACGACCTCGACCGCGACCACCGCGGCGGGTCCGGCCTTTTCCCGAACCGTCTCGACGGCGGCGACGGCCGCCGGCAGACCCTTCTCCCGCACTGCGTCTACCGCGCTGGAGACGGCGGGGCCGGCCTGCTCGCGCAGCACCTCGACGGCGTGCGCCACCTCACTCGCCGCGGTCCCGGTCGCATCGCCCGCCGTACGCACCGCCGGAGTCATACGTGCACTCACCTTTGAACCTGACATCAGGGTCCCTCCCGGAAGCACTGTCGACGGCGGCCGGATTATCTGCCGTCGCGGTCTAGTAGACGCTCGTACCCTTCACGAGGCACGGTAACCCGCGCGTGAGACCATGAGCGAACTGCCATCCCCGTCGAAGGAGCCGCACCGGTGGCCACGCAGCATTACGCGACCCTGCACACGAGTGCCGGAGATGTCCGGCTCGAGCTCTTCCCCGACCAGGCGCCGAAGACGGTCCGGAACTTCGTCGAGTTGGCCCAGGGTGACCGGGAGTGGACCGACCCGACCACCGGCGCGAAGCGGCAGGACTCGCTCTACGCCGGCACGATCTTCCACCGGGTCATCCCGGGATTCATGGTGCAGGGCGGCGACCCGCTCGGCACCGGGACCGGCGGCCCGGGCTACGAGTTCGGCGACGAGATCCACCCCGAGCTCGCCTTCACCCGGCCCTACCTGCTCGCGATGGCCAACGCCGGCCCGGGCACCAACGGGTCGCAGTTCTTCATCACGGTCGACCCGACCCCGTGGCTGACCGGCAAGCACACCATCTTCGGTCAGGTGACCGACGACGCCGGCCGGGCCGTGGTCGACACGATCGCCGCGGCCCCGACCGGACGCAACGACCGGCCGACCACCGACGTGGTCATCGAATCGGTCACGATCGAACGGCCGGAGGGCTAGCGCCCGGCGCCGCCGGCGAGCACGAGCGGGATGGACGGTACGACAGGTAGTCGGTATTCGGAGCGGGTGCGATGAGTCAGCCGCACCAGCAACCTGCCGATGCCGACTTCGCGCCGCGCTGCTACCGCCACCCCGACCGCCAGACGTTCGTCAGCTGCACCCGCTGCGACCGTCCCATCTGCCCGACCTGCCTGCGGGACGCGCCGGTCGGCTTCCAGTGTCCTGACTGCGTAGGCCGGCGATCGTCGTCTCGGGTCCGTACGCCGACCCTGCCCTACGGCGGCAAGGTCGTCGCGCGGGCCGGGCTGATGACGCTGGTGCTGATCGGGCTCAACGTCGTCGCGTTCATCGCCACCGCGGTCACCTCGCCGGCCGGCTTCAGCCACAACGAGTCGTCCCGGATCTTCGGCAAACTGGTCCTCAACCCCACCGTCATCGCCGAGAACAACGAGTTCTGGCGATTCCTCGGATCGGCGTTCCTGCACTTCGGGGTGCTGCACCTGGCCGTCAACATGTTCTCGCTGTTCGTGCTCGGCCCGGCGTTGGAGCGGGTGTTCGGTGCCTGGCGCTACCTGTCCATCTACCTGCTCGGCGCGCTCGGCGGCGCGCTGTCGGTCTACCTCTTCGACAACAGGTTCAACAACGTCGCCGGAGCGTCCGGGGCGATCTTCGGGCTGTTCGGGGCGCTGATCGTCGTCTACCGCAAGATGGGCCTCAACATCTGGGCGCTCGTCCCGACGATCCTGATCAACGTCTACATCACGCTCAGCGTCCCGGGGATCTCGTGGCTCGGTCACCTCGGCGGCCTGGTGGCCGGCGCGGTCGCCGCCGTGATCTTCGTCTACGCGCCGCGGATGCACCGCGCGCTCTACCAGGTCGGCGGGGTCGCGTTGCTCGTCGCGATCATGGTGGGGCTCACGGTCTGGCGCACCGGGGCGCTCGACCGGATGCTCAGCTAGCCGGATCCTCAGCTCGCGGAGTCGCGGGCACCGGGCATGCCGCGAATGCCCAGCAGGGCGGCGTGTACGTCGCGCGGGTCGGCGCCGAGCGCGTGCCGCCCGAGCAGCAGCAGCGTCTCGCCCGCGTCGATCTCCAAGGTCCGGACCCGTACGCCGAACCGGCTCCGCTCGTCGACCCTCAGCCGGTCGATGTCGGACCAGTCCAGTCGCACCCGGTAGCTGGGCGAGCGCACCGACAGGCCGGCGTCGTCGGCGGCCAACCGCGGGCGAACGATCGCATCGACCGCCGCGAACGCCAGCAGGCCCACCCCGGCGACGACTCCGAGCAGGGCGCCGGCCGCGTCGGTCGTCGCGGCCAGCGCCAGGGCGATCACCCCGAGCACCGACACCGCGACCACCTCTGGGGTCCGTGGTGCCCATCGCATGTCGGCAGCATGACAGAACGGGGTGGAGCGGACGGTCGGATCGGCTATCCGTCGAACCGGGTTATCCACACTGTGGACAACCCCTGGGGACGAATCACACGGGTGTCGTTCAGCGCCAGCGGACGGCCATCACGAGTCCGCCGACCATCAGGCCGAATCCGACCGCGAAGTTCCAGTTGCCCAGTGACGGGAAGAACAGCGCGTCGGGCGCGAGGTAGTTCATCACGATGTAGATCAGGCCGATGACCATCAGCGAGACCATCACGATCGGATACCACGTAGGGCTCGGGCCCTTGCGCTTCTCGCGGGTCGCTGCGGACGGCAGGACGTCCGACGGCGCCGTGTAGACGTTCTTCTTGCGAACTCGAGACTTCGGCACGGCTCTCCTCCTGCGGCTCCTGCCGGTTAGCGTAGACGCGACTGACCGGTCGCGCAGGCCCGCGGTCGGCTGGCTGTACCGGAGTGGGAGCGTTGGAGCGAGTAAGGAACGTCGTACGGCGATGGTTCGCGCCGTCCGGGGGCGGCGGCACGGTGCGGCGTTCGCCGGTCTGGCGGGTCCTGGTGCCGGTGGCGTGCCTGCTCGCGGGGGTCCTCTTCGCCACGAGTGCCGAGACCGCGCGGGGCACCGACCTGCGGGCCGGCCGCCGACTCGATCTCGCCCAGCTCATCCCGGCCGAGGAGCGCACCGTGGCGGGGTTGTCCGCCCAGGTGACCCGGCTGCAGCGCCAGGTGGGCCGGCTCGAGGCCGCGGACGGGCGCGGCGACCGGCGGGCCACGGCCGCGGGGAACGCGGCCGACTCACTCGAGCTGCCGGTGGGTCTGCGCGCGGTCCACGGCCCCGCGCTCACCGTGACCCTCGACGACGCGCCGCGGCAGGCCGGCGGCGGACTGCCGCCCGGCGCCCGCAGTGCCGACGACGTCGTCGTGCACCAGCAGGACGTGCAGTCCGTCGTCAACGCCATGTGGGCCGGCGGCGCCGAGGCGATGACGATCATGGGGCAGCGGTTGATCACGACCGGGGCGATCCGCTGCGTCGGCAACGTCCTGCTGCTCTACGGACGCACCTACTCCCCGCCCTACCGGATCACCGCGATCGGCGACGTCGCCGGCATGAGCCGGGCGCTCGGCCGGGAACGCGGCGTCGTGGTCTACCGCGAGGCGGCCGCCGCCTTCGGGCTCGGCTACCAGGTCAGCCGCAGCCGCCGGGTGCAGATGCCGGCGTACGACGGATCGGTGCAGCTCGGCTATGCCCGGGTCGCCCGCTAGCCGGAATGACCCGGCCGCCCGGTGTGGTTGCGGCGGCATGAGAGCAATCGGAGTACGCGAATTCGGTGGTCCCGATGCGTTGCAGACCGTGGAGCTGCCCGAGCCGCAGCCGGGACCGGGCGAGGTCCGGATCAGGGTCCACGCAGCGGCGGTGAATCCGACCGACACCCTGTTCCGCGCCGGAGCGCAGGCGTCCCGGCTCGCCGGGAGGCGCCCGCCGTTCGTCCCCGGCATGGACGCCGCGGGCATCGTCGATCGGATCGGCCCGGACGGGGACGGTCGGTTGGCGGTCGGAGACCGCGTGATCGTGGTGATGGTGCCGAGGGGCCCGCACGGCGGCGCATATGCCGAGCAGATCGTCGCGCCCGCCGCGTCGGTCGTCCCCGCGCCGGCCGGGTTCGATCTCCCGGCCGCGTCCACCCTCCTCATGAACGCCCTCACCGCGCGACTGACGCTCGACGCCCTGGCACTTCGGCCTGGACAGGCGGTGGGAGTCACCGGATCCGCCGGCGCTTACGGCGGATACGTCATCCAACTCGCGAAAGCCGACGGCCTGCGGGTGATCGCCGATGGCTCGGACGCCGACCGGGATCTGGTGCGGACGCTCGGCGCCGACGAGATCGTGCCCCGCGGCGACGGGATCTCCGCTGCCATCCGCGCCGTGGCACCGGCGGGCGTCGCCGGAGTGGCCGACGGGGCGGTGCAGCTCGCGCGCACACTTCCGGCGATCGCGGACGGTGGCGGTCTCGCCGTCGTCCGTGGCTGGAAGAGCGCCGGTGAGCGAGCGATCCGCGTCCACGAGATCCAGGTCGCCGCCTCCGCGGAGGACACCGTGCGGTTGGACCAGCTCCGCCGACAGGCCGAGGAGGGGGTCCTCACCCTTCGGGTGGCGCAGGTGCTCCCCGCCGCAGAAGCCGCCGAGGCACACAAGCTGCTCGAGGCCGGTGGGATACGCGGGCGGCTCGTGCTCGACTTCACCGTCTGAGGGCTCCCATCTCCGTGAGCAGTTCGGCGCGGGCGGTCGCCATCTCCTGGACCGCCTCGGGAGAGGGCTTCGGGTACCGCGGGTCGATGTCGGCGAGCTCGCGGAGGAGGACCGCCGCGGTCGCCAGCCGGGCGAACCACTTGTGGTCGGCGGGGACGACGTACCACGGCGCCCACGGTGTGCTGGTGTGGCTGAGCATGTGGTCGTAGGCGACCTGGTAGTCGTCCCAGAACCGGCGCTCCCGCACGTCGCTCGGGGAGAACTTCCAGTTCTTCTCCGGGCGGTCGATCCGCTTGAGGAAGCGTCTGGCCTGCTCCTCGCGGGAGAGGTTGAGGAACACCTTGACGACGCGGATGCCGTTGTCGACGAGATGGTGCTCCCAGTCGTTGATGTCCCGGTAGCGCCGCTTCCATACGCCGCTCGCCCTGGCCTCGGCAGGGATCCGCTCGGCCGCGAGCAGCTCAGGGTGCACGCGGACCACGAGCACCTCTTCATAGTGGGACCGGTTGAAGATCCCGATCCGGCCGCGTTCCGGGATCGACCGCTGGTAGCGCCAGAGGAAGTCGTGCTGGAGTTCTTCCACTGACGGCTCTTTGAAGCTCGTGACCTCGACGCCCTGCGGGTTGATCCCGTGCATCGTGTGCTTGATGGTGCTGTCCTTGCCCGCCGCGTCGAGGCCCTGCAGCACCAGGAGTACGCCGACGGTGTCCTGGGCCGCCAGCCTGTCCTGGTGGTGGGCGATGAGCTTGACACCCTCGGCCAGGCGGGCCTTGGCCTCTGTCTTGCTGCGCATCCCGCCCGTGTAGCCCGCGTCGTGATCGCGCCGGAGGGTGACCCGCGATCCCGCCGGCACCCGAAGTGGCTCGACCAGGTCGCGGACGAACCGCACTCGCTTGTCCATGTCGATCACTGTGGCCCATGCCGGGTGGTGCCGGGCGCTGGGTAGGGTCGTAATGCCGATACCGGCTCCCCGACGGAAGGCTCCCGCATGTTGCGCGTCGCGATGCTCAGCTTCTGGCACGTCCACGCCGGCGACTACGCCCGCCAGGCCACCGAGCACCCCGACGTCGAGATCGTCGGGGCCTGGGACGACGACGCGGAGCGCGGCCGGGCCGGGGCGGAGAAGCTCGGCGTGAAGTACTACGACGACCTCGCCGAGCTTCTCGCGACCCCCGACCTGGACGGCGTGATCGTCGATACCCCTACCAACCTCCATCCCGAGGTGATCGGGGCCGCCATCCGGGCCGGCAAGCACGTCTTCACCGAGAAGGTCCTGGCCCTCTCGACCGCCGACGCCGACGCGCTCATCGCCGCCGCCCGCGACGCCGGGGTCGCCCTGGTGCTGTCGTTGCCGCGGCTCTACCACGGCTACACCCAGGCCATCGCCGACGTGGTGGCGAGCGGTCGGCTGGGGGAGATCACCCTGGTCCGCACCCGCCTCGCCCACAACGGAGCGGTCGGGAAGGCCTGGCTGCCGGACCGCTTCTTCGACCCCAAGGCCTGCGGCGGGGGCGCGATGGTCGACCTGGGCTGTCACCCGATGTACCTCGCCCGGCTGTTCGCCGGTGGGATGCCGGAGAGCCTCACCGCCAGCTACGGCAGCGTGACCGGCCACGCGGTCGAGGACAACGCCGTGGCGGTGCTCAGCTACCCGAACGGCAAGCTCGCGGTGGTGGAGGCCGGATTCGCCGCCGCGCAGTCGCCGTTCACGATCGAGATCTACGGCACCGCAGGCAGCCTGCTCTTCGACACGTCCGCGTCGACGCTCAAGGTCCGCGCCGGTGACGACTCCGGGTGGTCGGAGCTGCCGATCCCCGACGACCAGCCGACGGCGTTCGTCCAGTGGGTGCGGCATTCCGCCGACGGGAGCTGGGCTGGTCACAACGTCGACATCGGTGCCGATCTGACCCGGTTGATGGAGGCCGCCAACGCCTCCGCCGCCTCCGGAACGTCGGTGCGCCTCGACGGCTCGTGACGTGACCCCATGACCCGCGTCCTCGTCGTCGACAACTACGACAGCTTCGTCTACAACCTCGTCCACTACCTGGCGCAGCTGGGGGCCGAGTGCGTCGTACGGCGAAACGACGAGGTCGGTCCGGACGAGCTCGACGCCCTCGGTGTCGACGCGGTGCTGCTCAGCCCCGGACCCGGCGTGCCGGAGCGGGCCGGGGTGAGCGTGCCGATGGTGCACGCCTGCGCGGAGCGCGGTACGCCGCTGCTCGGTGTCTGCCTGGGGCACCAGGCGATCGCGGTCGCCTACGGCGGGCGGGTGATCCAGGCGCCCGAGCTGCTGCACGGCAAGACGAGCGAGGTGCGGCACGCCGGTGCGGGGGTCCTCGCCGATCTCCCGGACCCGTTCACCGCGACGCGCTACCACTCGCTCGCCGCGGTCGAGTCGACCCTGCCCGCTGAGTTGGTGGTCACCGCCCGGACCGAATCCGGTGTCGTCATGGCGTTGCGACACCGCGACCTGCCGATCGAGGGCGTGCAGTTCCATCCCGAGTCGGTCCTGACCCAGGGCGGGCATCTCCTGCTCGGGACCTGGCTGGCCTCCTGCGGCCTTCCCACGGCGCGCAACCGCGCTCCGGACCTCGCCGCGAAGGTCGAGCGGCTGCGGCTGGCCTCGCTCCGGCCCGCCTGAGCGCCACTTCTTCCCCTCGCGCCCCACTCTGCACAAAGCGATCGGCGGCGGCGTAATCGGCGCAAACCATTGACACCGGGACTCCGTACCCCCAATTCTTCACCAAGCGGCCCTCCATTGCGGATGGGCCGCGCAGGTGCTGCGGGTCGATGTCACACCGACACGGGGAGTTGGCATGACGGCACGGGTGGGGCGGCGCGGGCGGTGGGCAGCGGTGGGAGTCGCGGCGGTCGCCGCGATCACCGCGTTGGTCTCGGGTGCGGGCGGAGCGGCGGCGAGTCCGGCGAGCGCCGCGGCCTTCCAGCCGCCGAAGATCGGCCACGTCTGGACGATCATTTTCGAGAACAAGTCCTACGAGGCGACGTTCACGGGGCTGAACCAGAACAGCTATCTGTGGAAGACGCTGCCCAGCTACGGGGAACTGCTGCGGCAGTACTACGGCACCGGCCACTTCTCGCTGGACAACTACCTCAGCCTGGTCGGCGGCCAGTCGCCCGCGCCGGACAACCAGGCGGACTGCCCGATCTACGCCAACGCCCGGCCCGGATTCCCCGCGCCGGACGGGCAGACCTACGCCTCCACCGGGTGCGTCTATCCGCATTCGGTCCGGACCCTGTTCAACCAACTCGACCGGGTGCACAAGAGCTGGAAGATCTATGCCCAGGACATGGGCAATGATCCGGCCCGCGAGGAGGTCTACCACTGCGGGATCCCCGGCGACCCGGCCGGGACCGGGGTCGTCGACCCGGGGAGCGCGACACCCACCGACCAGTACGTGGCGAAGCACAATCCGGCCGCGTTCTTCCACCGGGTCTTCGACAGCCCGGCGGACTGCCGCAATGTCGTCCCGCTCGACGGGTTGAAGGCGATCCCCGGACACCCGCGGATTCCGTCGCTGGGCGACGACCTGAAGACGGTCGCCTCGACGCCGGAGTTCTCCTGGATCACGCCGAACAACTGCTCGAACGCGCACGACGCGACGTGCGTCGGGCCCAACGGCACGGGCAACCCGCACGACCATCAGGGTGGCCTGTTCGCCGCCGACCTGTTCCTGAAGAAGTGGATTCCGCAGATCATGGCCTCGCCCGCCTTCCAGAAGGACGGCGAGATCCAGATCGTGTTCGACGAGGCGTTCCCGCCGTACAAGATGTACGGCAACTCGATCGCGGACTACATGGGCAACAGCGATCCGTCCTTGAACGTCCCGACGGACACGGCCCAGTCGATCGTCGCCTGCTGCAACGAGCTGCCCGGGCCGAACACCACCCAGCCGGGGGATCAGGCCTTCGGCCAGGACACCACCCCAGGCGGCGGGATCACCGGCGCGGTCTTCATCAGCCGGTTCATCAAGCCCGGGTCGATCAGCGACCAGCCCTACAACCACTACAGCTGGTTGCGCAGCATGGAGAACCTGTTCGGCATCACGACCGGTGGTGTCGACGGCCGGGGCCACCTCGGGTACGCCGGCGCCGACGGGTTGCGTCCGTTCGGGCCCGACATCTACAACAACCCGACCGGGCAGGCGCTCGAGCCGGCCCCGAGCGGAAGCTCGGTCTACCCGGCTACCGGGAGCATCAACTCCACACCCACACCGAAGGTCGAGCACGCGTCGGTTCCCGTCCCGGTGGGCGGGCACTGATCAGTTGACCGCACGCCGGCTCCTCGTCCTGGCGGTCGCCGCGGTCGCGATCGCCGGGGTCGCCGGGTGCAGCGACCCGCCGGCGCCGCACGACCCGAGCCCCGCGCAGGTGGTCGCGTCACTCGGGGCTGTGCCGATCCCGTCGGCCGGGCCCGCCGTCACCACCCCGACCGCCGTTCCGGGCCGCCCGGCCGTCCTCGCGATCGGCGGCCCGGTGCGGGTCACGCTGCCCGGCGGGTCGACCGTGCTGGCCACGGCGCTCGGCCCCCGGCAGGTCCACACCGCGCCGACCCGGTCCGCCACCCGACGGCGTCCGCCGGATTCCACCAAGGCCACGATCACCCTGCGGCTGCAGGCAGTTCGGGGCGACCTGATCGCCGATGCCGGCCAACTCTCCTCCCGCGACGAGACCGGCAAGGCCGTCGCGTTGACCCCGCGGGGCGCCACCCGGGTGCACGCGCGCCCGGGCCTGGCACAGACGCTGACCGTCGGCGGGACCTTCCCGACCGGAGCCGCTCAGGTCACCTGGCGGTCGGGCAGCCACGTGCTCGCCGTCTGGACCTTCAACATCGAGCTCGACTGAGCCGACCGGTCAGCCGGCCGGACTCTGGCTCGCCGAGGAGCCCGCACTCGGGCTGGCCGACTGACTCGCCGGCGCGCTCGTGGTCGATGTCGCGGTCGGGGAGGGCGTCGGGCTCGGCCCCTGGCTCGGGGTGGGACTGGGCGTGGGGCTCGGCGTGGGGCTGGGCGGTGCCTGGTCGATGGTCAGCGTGATCGCGGTGGCCGGGCCGGCATTGGTGCCACCGGCCGGGTTCTGGTTGATCACGGTGCCGGGGGTGCCGCTGCCCACCTGGGTGACGCTGTTGACGTTGGTGAAGCCGCGGTTGGCGAGGATCTGGTGCGCCTGCGCGTCGGTCTTGCCGAGGACGCTGGGCACGTTGACCTTGCCGCTGGACACGATCAGCGTGATGGTGCTGCCCGGCGCGACGTTCTGACCCTGCGGCGGCTGGCTGTCCAGCACGGTGCCCTGGGCCTGCGTACTCGCCTGGGAGATCGGGCCGCCGACCTTGAGATGTGCGGCGGCCAGGGCACGTCGCGCGGCAGCCAGCGAGAGGCCCTTGAGCGGCGGTACGGCGGTGGTCGCCGGACCGCTCCCGATCTGCACGTTGACCGCGCTGCCCCGGTTGACGTTGGTGCCGGGCGACACGCTCTGCGTCAGGACCTTGCCCTTCTGGGTCGGGTCGGAGGCGAGCGGGGTGACCTTGCCGAGCTTGAGGCCGTTGGCCTTGAGCCGGTCCTGCGCCTGGCTGCGGGTGAGCGAGGTCAGCGACGGGACGGTGGACTGGTCGGCGTCGCTGCCCAGCAGCTTCGGGATGAGCAGCGCGCCGGCGACGATCACCCCGATCACCAGCAGCGCGAGCAGCGCGAAGCCGATGGTGCGCCGTCGTCGCCGCCCCGCCGCGGCGGCCGCGGACTCGGTGTCGGTGTCACCGAGAACGGTGGTGCGGTCGTCGTCGGAGAGCACCGGTTCGGCGAGCACCGGGCGGCCGGAGGTCGCCCGCAGCAGGTCGGCGCGCATCTCGCCGGCGCTCTGGTAGCGGTTGGCCGGGTTCTTCGCCATCGCCTTGAGCACGATGGCGTCTGCCGCCGCGGACACGTCGGGGTTGAGCGAGCTGGGCGGGTTCGGGTTCTCACGCACGTGCTGGTAGGCGACCGCGACCGGGGAGTCGCCGGTGAACGGCGGCGAGCCGCTGAGCAATTCGTAGAGCAGACAACCCGCGGAGTAGACGTCCGAGCGGGCATCGACGTTCTCGCCGCGGGCCTGCTCCGGGGAAAGGTACTGCGCCGTACCGATGACCTGCGCGGTCGAGGTCACGGTCGCCGCGCTGTCGGTGACGGCACGGGCGATGCCGAAATCCATCACCTTCACGGCGCCGGTGCGGGTGATCATCACGTTGCCGGGCTTGACGTCGCGGTGAATGATGCCGTTGCGGTGGCTGAAATCGAGCGCCGCGCAGATGTCGGCGGTCACCTCCATGGCGCGGTCCGGCATGAGCCGGCCCTCGTCGGCCAGGATCTCGCGGAGCGTCCGGCCCTGGACGTATTCCATGACGATGAACGGCGTCGCGCCGTTCGGGCCGCTGCGGTCCTCGCCGGTGTCGTAGACCGCGACGATCGACGGGTGGTTCAGCGCGGCCGAGGCCTGCGCCTCCCGACGGAACCGGGTCTGGAACGACGGGTCGCGGGCCAGATCGGCGCGCAGCAGCTTGATCGCGACCTCGCGGCCGAGTCGGACGTCGCGGCCGTGCAGGACCTCGGCCATGCCCCCGTGCCCGAGCGGGTCGCCGAGTTCGTAGCGCTCACCGAGCCGGCGAGGAGTGGTCATCAGTGACCACCCCGCTGCGAGAGGACCGCCTGCATGACGGCCTTGCCGACCGGAGCGGCCGCCAGACCACCGGTGGTCTCGTTGCCGGCGACACCACCGTGCTCGATGATGACCGCGACCGCCACCTTCGGGTTGTTGGCCGGTGCGAAGCCGATGAACCAGGCGTGCGGCGCCTTGCCGGGCGCGTTGTCGGCGGTGCCGGTCTTGCCGGCGACCTGCACGCCGGGGATCTGCGCCGGCTTGCCGGTGCCGTTGTCGACGACGCTCTTCATCATCGTGGTCAGCTCACCGGCCACCTTCGGCGACACCGCCTGGCCCTTGGACTGCGGCTTGGTGGTGTCGACGACGGTGAGGTCCGGGGCCTGGATCTGCTTGACCAGGTACGGCGACATCAGCTCGCCCTTGTTGGCGATCGCCGACGCGATCATCGCCGCCTGGAGCGGGGTGAGTCGCACGTCCTGCTGGCCGATCGAGGACAGCGCCAACGCGGCGGCGCTCGGGATGTCGCCGATGCTGCTCCCCGCGACGGTCAGCGGCATCTGGAAGCTCTGATCGTCGATGCCGAAGGCCTCCGCCTGCTGCCGGACCGCCTTCTCGCCGAGGTCCATGCCGAGCTTGGCGAAGGCGGTGTTGCAGGAGATCGTCAGCGCGTCGATCATGCTGTCGGTCTGGCCGTTGCCGCACTGCTCGCCGTCGAAGTTGTGCAGCTGGTGGCTGGTCTGCGGCAGTGTCAGCGCGGTAGGCGCCTGGAGCTGGGTCTGCGGGGTGCGGCCCGCCTTCAAGGCGGCCGCGGCGATCACGGTCTTGAACGTCGATCCCGGCGGGTAGGTCTGCGCGATCGCCTTGTCGAGCAGCGGGTCGCCCGGTGCGTTGATCAACCGGTTGTACGCCGCCCGGATCTTGTCCGGATCGTGCGACGACAGCAGGTTGGGGTTGTAGGACGGCGTACTCACCATGGCCAGGATCGCACCGGTGCGCGGGTCGAGTGCGACCACCGCGCCGGTCTGTTTGGCCATCGCCTCGTAGGCCGTCTCCTGCGCCTTGCGCGAGATCGTCAGGACGACGTTGCCGCCCTTGGGGTCGCGGCCGGTGAAGAGGTCGGAGAGCCGGCGCAGCGCGAGCCGGTCGTCGGTGCCGGCCAGCACGCTGTTCTCGGCCCGTTCGATGCCGGCCGGTCCGTAGACCAGCGAATAGAAGCCGGTCGTCGGCGCGAAGACCTGGCCCTGGGAGTAGGTACGCAGATACTTCAGCCGGTCGTTGGTCGCCTTCGACGAGGCGATCGCGACCTGGTCGGCGACGATGTTGCCGCGCGGGTGCTCGTATTCGCCGAGCAGCACCCGGGAGTTGGCCGGGTTGGTGGCCAGCGAGTTGGCCTCGACGAACTGAACGTAGGTGAGGTTGGCGATGAGCGCGCCGAACAGGACGAGGACGGCGACCACGATGCGGCGGATCGGCTTGTTCATCGACGCACCACCTCGGTCGCCGCCTCCGCGGTCGGCGTCCGCGGGGCCGGCTCGGACCCGGGCCGGCGGGCCGCGTCGGAGATGCGCAGCAGCAGGGCGATGAGCGCGAAGTTGGCCACCAGCGACGACCCGCCGTAGGAGAGGAACGGGGTCGTCAGGCCGGTGAGCGGGATCAGCTTGGTGACCCCGCCGACGATGATGAAGACCTGCAGGCCGAAGGAGAAGGCCAGCCCGGTGGCGAGCAGCTTGCCGAACGGGTCGCGCACGGCGAGGCCGATCCGGAAGCCGCGGATCGAGATCACGGCGTAGAGCACCAGGATCGCGACCAGGCCGAACATCCCGAGCTCCTCTCCGACCGTGGACACGATGAAGTCGGTCGCCGCGAACGGCACGGTCTCCGGACGTCCGGCACCCAGACCGGTCCCGAAGAGACCGCCGGTGCCCAGACCGAACAACGCCTGCACGATCTGGTAGCCCTGGTCGGCCTGGTACTTGAACGGGTGCAGCCAGATCTCGACCCGCTCCTGCACGTGTGCGAATGCGATGTACGCCGTGTAGGCGCCGCCGACGAACAGCACGATACCGATCAGCAGCCAGGAGGTGCGTTCGGTGGCGACGTAGAGCATCACGACGAACAGGCCGAAGAGCAGCAGTGACTGACCCAGGTCGTTTTCCCGCACCAGGATCAGCAGGCTGATCACCCAGCCGACCAGGACCGGGCCGAGGTCGCGGCCGCGCGGCAGGTCGATGCCGAGGACCCGGCGGCTGGCCAGGGACAGCACGTCGCGTTTGGCCACGAGGTAGCTGGCGAAGAAGATGATCAACGTCAGCTTGGCGAACTCGCCCGGCTGGATCGAGAAGCCGGCCACCCGGATCCAGACCCGGGCGCCGTTGACTTCGCTGAACCGGGCCGGCAGCACGGCGGGCAGCACCAGAAGCAGGAGGCCGGCCAGGGCCAGGGTGTAGGCGTAGCGGGAGAGCACCCGGTGGTTGCGGACGACGACCAGGACGAGGATGAACAACGCCAATCCGATGCAGGTCCACACGATCTGCAGCCGGGCGTCCGACGACGGCACCGGCTGACCACTCTGCCTCGCCTGCTCCTCGGCAGCGAAGTCGAGCCGGTGGATGAGCACCAGACCCAGACCGTTGAGCAGCGCGACGGCGGGCAGCAGCAACGGATCGGCGTACGGCGCGACGAGGCGCACCACGACGTGGGCGATCAGCCAGATGACCGCGAACCCGACGCCGTAATAGACGATGTCCTTCTCGAGGTGGCCCCGGGTGTTTTCATCCACGATCGCGTCGGCGGCCACGACGGCGAGGACCGCGAAGAGCAGCATCGCCAACTCGACCCCGCGCCGCTGGGGCACCTGGCGGATCGCCGTGGTCATCGGCAATCCCTCCCGCGCACCTGGGTGGGGAGCGGCACCGCGGGGCTGGGCGAGGGGGTGCGGGTCGGTGTCGACTTCGGGGTGGGTCGGCCCGACCGGGCCGGCGGGGTGTGCTTGGTGGACCGCGCGCTCGGTGTCGGCCGCGGCGTGGGTGTGGGACTCGGGGTCGGCTTCGGACAGGGCGGGAGCGTCTGGTTGCTGACCAGGTTGGCGAGGATCGCGTCGGCCTGCCCGCGACTGTCGGCGCTGATGCCACTGTCGACCTGGTTGCGGGCCACCGGCACCAGGTCCTGGCGGCGCAGGGCGCTGGTGTCCACCCGGTGGTAGAGCCGCAGCCCGGCGAGCGAGACGTGCAGACCGCGGTAGACCGCGACCCGGTTGCCCTGCACGCCGACGAAATACTGCGTCTGGGTCCACCGGTAGAAGCCGAAGAGGCCTCCGGCGAGGACGATGAGCACGGCCAAGCCGATCACGACCCTGCGCCGGGCGCGACTCCGGCGCGGCGGCTCATCTTCGTCGTCCGCGTCGTCGTCCGGACCCGAGGGCCCGTCGTCGTCCGGCGGGGCGGCCGCCGCCTCGGTCATCGCGGCCCGCGCCGCTGCGCTGTCGGGCCTCAGTGGGCGTCGGCGTCCGCCGGTGCCGGCCGCGCCGTCGACGACCGGCTCGTCGTCGCCGTACTCGACGTCGATCACGTCGGCCACGATGCAGGTGATGTTGTCGGGGCCGCCGCCGCGCAGGGCGAGCTCGACCAGCCGGTCGGCGGCCCCATGCGGGTCTTCGATCCGCAGCGCCTCGACCATGGTCTCGGCCGAGACGACGTCGGACAGGCCGTCGCTGCAGATCAGGTAGCGGTCGCCGAGGCGGGCCTCGCGGATGGACAGGTCGGGCTCCACCTCGCGGCCGGTCAGGGCCTGCAGGATGAGTGAGCGCTGCGGGTGGGTGCTCGCCTCCTCGGCCGTGAGCCGGCCCTCGTCGACCAGCGACTGCACGAACGTGTGGTCGCGGGTGATGGGCGCGAGCTGGTCGCCGCGCAGCAGATAGCCGCGGGAGTCGCCGACGTGCACCAGACCGAGACGGCTGCCGGCGAAGAGGATGGCGGTCAAGGTGGTGCCCATGCCGTCGAGCTCGGGCTTCGCCGCGACGACCTGGCGCAGGTCGGCGTTGGCGCCGTCGACCGCATCGCGCAGCTGCGAGATGAGATCGCCGTGCGGGTTGTCGTCGTCCAGCGGGGTGATCGCCGCGATCACCGTGCGGCTCGCCTCCGCCCCGCCGACGTGGCCGCCCATGCCGTCGGCCACGGCGAGCAGCCGCGGACCGGCGTAGACCGAATCCTCGTTGTTGCTGCGGGTGAGGCCGCGATCGGACCGCACCGCGTATCGCAGTGCCAGGGTCACTGGGCACTCCGGGACGGCTCGGACGACGGGGCCGTCGAGATCATGAGCGCAACTCGAGGACCGTTTTGCCGATCCGGATCGGTACGCCGGGGCGCACCAGGGTCGGCCCGGCCACCTTCGTCCGGTCGAGGTAGGTGCCGTTGGTCGAGCCGAGATCCTCGACGTACCAGTCGTTGTCGCGGGCGGTGAGCCGGGCGTGCCGGGAACTCGTGTAGTCGTCGGTCAGGACCAGGGTGGAGTCGTTGGCACGCCCGATCGTGACCGGCTGCTCGTCGAGGCGGATCTTGGTGCCCTGCAGCGAACCGGCCGTCACGATGAGCTGGCGCGCGGCCCGCCCGCGCTTCTTCGGCTTGGCCTTGCTGGCCTGCGTCGTCCGCGCCGTACTCGGTGCCGGCCGCGGCCGGGAGTGGCCGAAGACGTCGGACCGGACCACCCGCAGTGCCGCGTAGACGAAGAGCCAGAGCAGCACGAGGAAGCCGAAGCGCATGGCCTGGATGACGATGGGGGCGTTCATCGCGGCCCCTGCCTCGGCGGGGTCACGACGGTTCGATCCGGAAGACGATGACGCTGTGACCGGCCCGGATCACGTCGCCCTGCTGGAGCCGGGAGGTGCGCACCCGCTGGCCGTTGACCAGCGTCCCGTTGGTGGAGCCGAGGTCCTCGATCAGCACCGCCTGGCCGTCGTACCGGACCACCGCGTGGCGGCGGGAGACGCCGGTGTCGGCGAGCCGGATGTCGGCGTCCTGCCCGCGGCCGATGAGGGTCGAGCCGGGCCGCACCGGAAACCGCCGGCCGGAGTCATCGACGATCAGCACGGGCGACGGGGTCGGCCGGCGGGGAGCGGCGGTCGCCGCGGCCGGTGTCTGGGCCGGCACGGGCGGCACGGCCTGGGTGGGTGCCGGACCGGGTGCGCTGCGCGGCGTGCCGGCGGGCTGGCTCGGGGATTCGCTCGGCACGGCCGGCATGGAGAGTGAGTCGTGCGGACGCCGGCGGGGGCCGACGTCGACGTCGACGTCGCTGCTCACGCGGAACACCCCGGTGCGCAGCGCATCGTTGCGGGCGAAGGCCACCTCGATGTCGCCGTAGGCCGACCAGCCCTCGTCGTCGACGTACTCCTGGACCATCTCGGCGAGGGTGCGGGTCAGCTGCCCGGCCCATGGGGAGAGCCGGTCGTGATCGGCCGGGCCGAGCTCGACGGTGTAGCGGTTGGGCACGAGGACCCGGTTGGCGCCGAGGATGGCCTTCTTGTCCTCGGCCTCACGCTGGAGCGCCTTCGCGACCTCGACCGGCTCGACCTGGCCCTTGAACAGGCGCGCGAAGGTGCCACCCACGAGGCCTTCGAGCCGTTGCTCGAAGCGCTGCAGCACACCCACGGTCGTCCTCCGTTTCCTCGGGCTGATCGTATCCGGGCCGGTCGGGCCGGGCTCTCTGCGCGTCGCCCTGGCCGGTGCCGGGGACCCCGAGGCGGACCCGGGCGGGTGCTCGACGCCAGGTCAGCGGGGGTATCGGCGACCGATCGCGGGTCCGGGCGTCCGGTCGCTGCATGCTAGTGTCGGAGACCGCTCGGGCGAGTGGCGGAATGGCAGACGCGCACGGTTCAGGTCCGTGTGTCCGCAAGGACGTGGGGGTTCAACTCCCCCCTCGCCCACTCCGGGTCGCACCTTTCGGGTTCTCCCCCTCGGAATGCCGCCGGTGCCGGCCGCCGGTGTTGGGTTGTCGGCGCCGGCTGGGACGATGGTCGTATGCCGGTTCACAGCAGCACTGCGTCGCGACCTCAGGCCGAGACGCTGCTGCGGGCGCTTGCAGGCGACGACGCGACGCTGCGGTCCGACCAGTGGACCGCGATCGAGGCGCTGGTCGCGGACCGCCGGCGGGCGCTGGTCGTGCAGCGCACCGGATGGGGCAAGAGCGCCGTCTACTTCGTGGCGACCGGGCTCCTTCGCGACGCCGGCGCCGGACCGACCGTGATCATCAGCCCGTTGCTGGCGCTGATGCGTAACCAGATCGCGGCGGCCGAGCGGGCCGGAATCCACGCCGCGACGATCAACTCGACCAACACCGAGCAGTGGCACGAGACCTACGACGCCGTACGCCGCGGCGACATCGACGTGCTGCTGCTGTCCCCCGAGCGGCTGAACAACCCGGATTTCCGGGACAACGTGCTCCCGCAGCTGGCCGCCACCTGCGGGCTCCTGGTCGTCGACGAGGCACACTGCATCAGCGACTGGGGGCATGACTTCCGTCCCGACTTCCGGCGGCTGCGCACCCTGCTGACCGAGCTCCCGGACGGCATCCCGGTGCTCGCGACGACCGCGACGGCCAACAGCCGGGTCGTCGACGACGTCGCCGACGTGCTCGGCCTCGGCCAGGAGGACGCCGATGTGCTCGTGCTGCGCGGCGCGCTCGACCGCGAGTCGCTGCGCCTCGCGGTGCTCGACCTGCCCGACGAGCCGACCCGGCTGGCCTGGCTGGCCGATCACTTGGGCGAGCTGCCGGGATCCGGGATCATCTACACGCTGACCGTCGCCGCGTCGCAGGAGGTCGCCGACCAGTTGCGCGGCCACGGCTACGACGTCGCCGCCTACTCGGGGCAGACCGAGCAGACCGAGCGGCTGGCCGCCGAGGACGACCTCGTCAACAACCGGGTCAAGGCGCTCGTCGCCACGTCCGCGCTGGGGATGGGCTTCGACAAGCCCGACCTCGGATTCGTCATCCACCTCGGCGCGCCCGCATCGCCGATCGCCTACTACCAGCAGGTCGGCCGGGCCGGCCGGGGTGTGGCCAGCGCCGACGTGATCCTGCTGCCGGGCCACGAGGACCAGGCGATCTGGGACTACTTCGCCTCGGCCGGCTTCCCGCAGGAGGGTCAGGTACGCGTCGCCCTCTCCGCGCTCGCCGACGCCGGCGGGCCGCTTTCGACCGCCGCGCTGGAGACCTACGTCGACCTATCGCGGACGCGGCTCGAGACGATGTTGAAGGTGCTCGACGTCGATGGTGCGGTCCGCCGGGTGCGTGGCGGCTGGGAGCCGACCGGAGAGACCTGGCAATACGACGCCGATCGCTACGCGAAGGTGGCGCAGGTCCGCCGGGACGAACAGGCCGCGATGCGCGCCTACCTGCGTACCGACCGGTGCCGGATGCTCTTCCTGCGTGAGCAGTTGGACGACCCCTACGCGCAGGCGTGTGGGCGGTGCGACAACTGTGGCGGGATCGCGCTCCCCACCGGCGTCACCGACGTCACGGTGCAGGCCGCGGCCGACCGGCTGGCCCGCCCGGGCGTCACGATCGACCCGCGACGGCAATGGCCGACGGCCATGACGGCCCTGGGGATCGACCTCAAGGGCAAGATCCCGGCCGAGGAGACGACCGAACCGGGCCGCGCAGTCGCCCGCTTCACCGATCTCGGCTACGGCCCCCGGGTCCGCGACGCCCTCGCCGCCGACCGTCCCGACGGCGACCTGTCCGCGGACCTGCTCGGCGCGGCGGTGCAGGTGCTCGCCGCCTGGGGATGGGAGGAGCGCCCGGCCGCGGTCGTCGGCGTCGGCTCGCACACCCGGCCCCAGCTCGTCGCGAGCCTCGCCGGCCGGATCGCCGAGATCGGCCGGCTGCCGTACCTCGGCACCGTCGCGCATGTCGGTGCCTCCGCGCCGACCCGGTCCAACAGCGCGCAGAGGCTACGTGCCGTCCACGACGCCTACGAGCTGCCCGACGATCTGGCGCGCGCGGTCGGTGGTCTCGACGGCGCGCCGGTCCTGCTCGTGGACGACTACCGATCCACCGGCTGGACGCTCGCGGTGATCGCCCGGCAGTTACGGCGCGCCGGCGCCGGGCGGGTCTATCCGCTCGTGCTCGGCGTCGAAGGCTGACCGCCGCCCCGATTTCCATGATCGTGATCGGATTTGTACGGCGTTCCGCGGCTCTTTCCGATCACGATCAAGGTCGCGAAGGCGGGCGGAGGTGCTCCCGCTACGGCTGCCCGTCACCCCGGTGGGCGCCGACCCCCACCGTCGGCGGTGGCCCGCCGTGGCCGTTGTGCTCCGCGGGCACCGGTGGCGGGCTCTTCGCGAGCCAGTAGACCCCGAACTCGTAGGCGCCGACCAGGACGACGGTGACGAGGATCCACACCGGCGTCATATCGATCGCGAGGAGCAGGATGAGCCCGAGGACAGCGCCGCCGGCGTAGAGCCAGCCTTTGTGCGCGGCCACCCACCGGCGGGTGCCGTCGTCTTTGGCCCGGCCGGAGAGGGCGCGGGAGACCCCCGCGACGGCGTGGCCGACCGCCACTGCGGCGACGTAGATCCAGTGCCGGAGGGCGCGGGCCCACCGGTAGGGACCGGTCACCAGGGCGATGGCCGCGATGATCAGCGCACCGGCCAGCAGCCACGCGGTGAGGGTGAAGTATCCGCCGAGCACGGTGCTGATGATCTCGCGTACCGCGGGGCGGTTCTGCGGTTTGGCCGCGCCGGCGAGCCGGCCCTCCATGTAGTAAGTGAGCCGCCGTACGACGACCAGGGTGAAAGCGCTGGCGAAGGTGAGCTGCAGCAGCGTGCGCCGCCGGGTCCGGGACAGCGCGAGCGTCAACAGGAAGAGCACCGGCGCCAGGATGAGCAGCAGCAGGGTGATGCTGTCGAA
>DASXJE010000067.1 GCA_036497565.1 Mycobacteriales bacterium | reverse complement strand
TGCGCGCGACGATGTCACGCCTGATTCGGTACTACGGCTGTGGCTAGGCCGTCAACCGCCCGTAGGATGCGGACTTGGCGGCCGGGGTGGGCGGCAACGCCTGGACGGGGAAGGGTGGTGCGGCCGGTGCCCGAAGAGCCAGACGGCGAGAAGGCCACCGGATCCCTGGATGCTGATGCCGCCGCCGTTGCCGGGGTCAAGGCGCCGTCGAGCCGGGTGGCGCTGGATCGTCAGCGCATCCTGGACGCGGCAGTCGCCTATGTCGATGAGCACGGCTTGGCCCGGTTGACCATGCGGGCGGTGGGGGGCGAGCTTCGGGTCGAAGCCATGTCGCTGTACCGCCATGTCGACGGGCGTGAGGGACTGCTCGACGGCATCGTCGACACGATCATCGACGAGACCTACGACGATCCCGAGGTCATCGTCACCCCGGAGCACGGCTGGCAGGACTTCCTGCAGCGCCTGGCGCACGGCATTCGCCGCGTCGCGTTGCGGCATCCGAACGCCTTTCCGCTGGTCGCGTCCCGGCCACCGGAGGCACCGTGGCTTCGTCCGCCGCTGCGCAACCTCCGGTGGGTCGAGTCGTTCTTCGAAGGGCTTGCGGCCGAGGGGTTCAGTGACGACGTGGCCGTGATCGCTTACCGAGCATTCACCAGCTTTTTGCTGGGTCACCTGCTGCTGGAAGTCGCGGCCAGGGGCGCCGACATAAGTCCGCTGGATGTATTGGATACCGCCGACGAGCCCGATGATGCCCTGGCGGCGTTCCCTCATGTCCGTCGACACCGCGTTGCGCTCGCCGAGGACCAGTCCGCGGTGGAGTTCGAGGAGTCCCTCGAGCACCTGCTCGAGCGCCTCGCCTTGCAGGTGGCCCAGTCCGAAGGCTGAGAGCCCGCGCCGGCGCCAGGCGTGCTTACGACGTAAGGCAGTGGAGGTTTACAGCGTAAGTCTCGTGGGCAGAACCCCCGTTGTCCAGGTTTGGACGCCTGGAACAGCCGAGGAGGGCGATGCGACGATGTCGGAACGGCGGCCACCCCACGGGCACAGCGTGCCCGAGCAGCTCGACGGGACCACCGACGCTCCACCCGAGAAATCTGGAATCCCCCGGCCGCCACTGGCCAGGTATCAGCCTCACGCAGAACGCCGTAGACAGCGCCGGGCGACTCAATATGCACGGAGCAGGTCGAGCGGCCTGACGGCGACGACACTCATCCTGATATGCGCCGGCTCTGACTGGCCCTGATCGTCGGTGGGTTACGCAACGGCGCGTACCCATCGGCTTGAAGACGTTTGGCCAGAGGAGTGGGCAATGGGCGCGCTAAAGCTGGACCGGCTGCCTCCCGGCGGCCGGGCCGAGAAACCTACCCAGATCCCGCCGCAGGGCTGGGCCCAGGTGCTGAAGCGGGCCTGGAAAGAAGGCAAGGACGACAACATCAGCCTGCTGGCGGCGGGCGTCGCCTTCTTCACCTTCCTGGCGATCCCGCCGACGCTGGTCGCGGCAGTCACGTTGTACGGGCTGGTCAGCTCGCCGGCGCAGGTACAGAAGAACCTGCAACAGGCTTCCTCGGGGATTCCGTCATCGGCGCGCACCGTCGTGACCGACCAGATTTCGCGGATCACAGGTCAGCATTCGGGGGCCCTGTCCGTCGCGCTCGTTGTGTCTCTGTTGCTGGCCCTGTGGTCGGCCTCAGCGGCAGTGCAGAACCTGATGAAGGCGATCAACGTCGCCTACGACGAAGAGGAGACACGCGGCTTCGTCAAGCTACGGGGAACGGCGATGATGCTCACCGCCGCCGGCATCGTGTTCTTTCTGGTCGTCATAGCGCTCATCGCTGCCCTGCCGCCGGTGTTGAGCAATCTGTCGATCAGTCCGGCCTTCACCGTCGTGGTGCAGGTGGTCCGCTGGCTGCTGCTGCTCGGACTGGTCACCGCGGCGTTGGCGGTGCTCTATCGGACAGCACCGGATCGGGACGCGCCCAGGCTGCGCTGGGTCTCCCTGGGTGCGGTGGCTGCCACCACCGTCTGGATCGTGGTGAGCGTCTTATTGTCCTTGTATGCCAGCAAGTCCGGCTCGTACGGCAAGAACTTCGGTGCACTGGCCGGCATCGCGGTACTGCTCATGTGGCTGTATCTCACCAACTACGCCGTACTGCTCGGCGCGGAGATCAACGCCGAGTCCGAGCAACAGACCGAAGCCGACACCACCCGCGGCGAGCCGCGACCCATCGGGGCCCGCGACGCCGTCAAGGCCGACAGTGTGCCCGTGCCAACAGGAGGCGAATGATCGTCGGGCGGTCAGGCTCACTCGGCAAGCAAACGGTGAATGAGCTGGATCGCGATAGAGCCCTCACCGACGGCGGACGCCACGCGCTTCACGGATCCGTGTCGGACGTCCCCGACCGCGAGGACTCCCGGGAGGCTGGTCTCCAGCGGTAGCGGCGGGCGGCTGAACGCCCCACGTGCGTCATCACTGAGATCCGATCCGGTCATGACGAAGCCCCGAGGATCACGCTCGACGATCGGGGGGAGCCAGTCGGTGTGCGGCCGTGCCCCGATCATCAGGAAGAGGGCGTGGGCGTTGACGGTCTCCTCCTCGCCGTCCGAGGCGTTGCGCAGGACCAGGTGTTCCAGCCAGCCGGTGCCACCGCCATCGACGACCTCGGTCCGTGTGCGAACTTCGACGTTCGGAGTCGCCTGGATCTCGCGGACCAGATACTCCGACATCCCGGCGTCGAGCGTCGCCGCCCGCACCACCAGCGTGACGCGCCGGGCGTAGCGGGCCAGGTGCAGGACGGCCTGCCCAGCGGAGTTCGCGCCCCCGACGACGTAGACGTCCTTCGCCGACGCGAGCGGCGCCTCCGAGGCGGCGGCTCCGTAGAAGACACCGGCGCCGCGCAACTCCTCGAGCGCCGGCACGCCGAGCAAGCGGTAGCGGGCACCCGTCGCCAGAACCACCGCGCGCGCCACCACCACCCCGCCGGTGTTGAGGCTCACCACGATGCCGTCCGGCTCCCGGACAAGGTGCGTGACGCGCTGCATGAAGGCGAAGCGGGCGCCGAAGACCCACGCCTGTTCATAGGCCCGGCGGGCCAGCTCGCCGCCGCTGACGCCACGGGGGAAGCCGAGGTAGTTGCGGATCGACGAACTCGACGTGGCCTGCCCGCCCACGCCGCCTGAGTCGATGACGAGGGTATGCAGCCCCTCGGAGGCGCCGTAGACGCCCGCGGACAGGCCCGAGGGCCCGCCGCCGACGACCACGACGTCGTACTGGTGCCGGTCCGGGTCGACCGCGTTCCCGGACGCCGCCGCGATCTCCACGTCGGTGGGATTTTCCAGGATGTTCCCGTCGGGGAAGACGAGGAGGGGGAGCCGCCTGGCGCCTTTCCCTGCGAGGAGGACCTGCCCCTCCTCGGACCCGGCCAGGAGGAACCGGTGGGGTATCGCGCAGCGCTCGAGGACGGCGCGCAGCTCGTACGCCCGACCGGACCAGCTCTCCCCGATCACATTCACGGTGTGCGGAACGTGGCGTCGTGCCTCCGCCCACGCGAGCAGGAAGCCGGAGATCGCCAGGTGGAACTGCTCGTCCGGAGGATTGGCGGGCCGCAGCACGTAGTGATCCATGCGCCCGAAGGAGAGCGCCTCGAAGATGGTGTCACCGGCCCGTGGGTCCCCGAGACGACCCCATTTGATGAGCAGGACGCGCTGGGCATGTGGGAACGTGTGCCGCACCTCTGCCAGCAGTGCCGTTCCGGAGCCGCCCGAGAGCACCTCACCGACGAGGACCAGGGCGACCTGGTCGCCGGCCGCCGCCAACTCGTCCAGCGCGGTGAGTGCCTCGCTGGACGAGCGCAGGCAGCGGACGCGATAGTCGGGCTCATACCGGTTTCGCAGCTCCCGCTCGACGTTTCGCAGGAGGTCGGGATGGTCATCGACCGCGAGCAGCACCGGAGCACTCATGCCGGCCGGCCGGGCCTTCGAGCAGTTACCACATCACCGATCGTAGAACCGGAGCCCGGTCTATCCACCGATGTTTCGACTGGCCGAGGTGAGGTCGTAGACGGTGACCCCGCCGACCGTGCGCGACGTAAAGTGCGACTCGACCCAGCTCTGGATCGTGCTGGCGTCGTCGTTGCGCGCGGTCCCGCCTTGTCCGCCGCCACCACCGAAGCCACCGCCGGCGATGAAGTAGTGCACCTCGTGCTTGCTCACCAACTGCTGGAATGCGGCCAGGGTCAGGGATTGGTCGGTGCCGTTGAAGCCGCCAATAGCCATGATCGGTTGCCCGGACGCCAACTGGTACGGCGCGGCACCGGATGCGGAGGTCATGGCGGCTGCCCATCGGTAGGAACTGCTGCCGGTGCGCAGCAGGGTGATCAGAGCAGTGCTCACCGGCTGGGTGTCCCGCATTCCGCCGATCCCGCCGGCCCCGCCCGCGCCACCGGCGGCCCGGCCGGGAAGTCCGGGCGGTTGCCCCGTACCCGGCCCTTGCGGGAACCCCCCGCCTCCGCCCGGCAGTCCACCTCCGGCGGCTGCAGGTCCTCCGGCTGCACGCCCGCCGAAGCCGCCCGCGCTGGACGGGCCGGCCGACGGGGTGGCCCCGGAGCTGGGATGGCTGGCGGTCTCGGCGGCGTACGCCGCCGGTGCGGCGAGCCCGATCGCCAGTGCCGCAGCCGCCACGAGAGCCGTCGTACGCCGGGCGAACTGCGGCGGGAGCAGGAGCGCGGCGCACAGCGGGAGGCCTGCGAGCAGGATCACCCACCGCAGCCACGGCAGCCAGTCGGGCGTCCGGCCGAGCAATACGAATGCCCAGCCGACGGTGACGGCGAGCATCGCCGCCAGGGCCGCCCGTTCGCCGAGTCGGCCGCGGCCGCGCCAGAGCGGCGGCACGATCCAGCCGACCAGTGCACCGATCGCCGGCGCCAGCGCCACCGTGTAGTAGGGGTGGATGATCCCGCTCGCAAAGCTGAAGACGGCGCCGGTGACCAGCAGCCACCCGCCCCACAGCAGCAAAGATGCGCGCACCGGATCGGTCCGTGGCGAACGGCGCCGCATCCACAATCCGGCGACCAGGGCGATGAGCGCCGCCGGGAGCAGCCAGCTGATCTGGCTTCCCATCTGCGTGCCGAACAGTCGGGTGAGCCCGGTGCTCCCCCCGAAGTTCGCCCCGAAGGTCGGGGTGAAGCTGCCGCCGCCGGGCGCCACACTGCCCGTCTCGTTGCCGGTGATCCGTCCGAGCCCGTTGTAGCCGAAGGCGAGCTGCAGCACGCTGTTGGTGGTGGAACCGCCGATGTAGGGCCGGTCGGCGGCCGGGATCGCTTCGACGATCGCGACCCACCACCCGGCGGAGACGACGAGTGCCAACCCGGCCACCACGAGCTGCCCGAGGCGACGGCGTGGCCGGCCCGGTGCGGCGATCAGATAGACCACTGCGAAGGCCGGTACGACGAGGAACGCTTGCAGCATCTTGGTGAGGAAGCCGGTGCCGACCAGGACGCCGGCCAGGACGAGCCACCGGGTGTGTCCGCGTTCGACCGCCCGCAGGACGGCGTACGCCGCCGCGACCAGCAGCAGCACGAGAAGCGCGTCGGGGTTGTCGTAGCGGAACATCAGGGCGGCGACCGGGGTGCCGGCGAGCACCGCGCCGGCGAGCAGACCGGCTGCGGGGCTGGAGTATCGCCGTACTGCGGCGTAGAGCAGGCCCACTGAGGCGACGCCTTCGAGCGCCTGCGGGACCAGCAGGCTCCACGCGTTGACTCCGAAGATCCGCGCGGAGATCTCCATCACCCACAGTGATGCCGGCGGCTTGTCGACCGTGATGAAGTTCGAGGAGTCGAAGGAGCCGAAGAAGAACGCCTTCCAACTCGTGGAGCCGGCCTGTACGGCGGCGGCGTAGAAGTCGTTCGCCCAGCCCGAGGCGCCGAGCCCCCAGAGGTAGAGCACCGCGGTCGCGACAAGGAGGCCCAGGAGAGAGGGCCGGACCCATCTCGGGTCCGACTCGCGGCCGCGGATCAGGCGCGCCCACCGGCCCGACCCTCGCCGGCGGCGGGTATCCAGCTGGCCGGTGGCACCTGGCTGTGTCGCCGTCGTCGTCATCGATCCTCGCTTCGGGTCGGGGTGATGGAGCGGCTGGGGTTGAAGACCCAGGCACGGAACAGCACAAATCGCAGCAGGGTCGCGGCCAGGTTCGCCGCAACCAGCACGCCGCCCTCCACGGGAACGGAGGGTGCGGGGTCCAGGGCGTGCAGGACGGCGAGCGCTCCGCTGGTCAGGACGACCGACGCGGCGAAGACGGCCAGGCCCTCCATCTGGTGGCGGGCCGCGCCCGTCCGACCGTGCATGCCGAAGGTGAATCGGCGGTTTGCCGCCGTATTGGCGATCGCGGTAAGCAGCAGCGCCAGGAGGTTGGCACCCTGCGCACCGAGGGACGGATGCAGGACGGCGTAGAGCAGGAGATAGCCGAGGGTGCTGGCGATTCCGATCACGCCGAAGCTCGCCAACTGCCCCACGAGGCTCCGCTCCGGTGATCCGGCTCGCGCCTCACGATCGACCTGCGCCCGCAACGCCGCGATCGGCACCGAGCCGGTGAGCAGCCCGCGACCGAGCCGCGCGATCCCTTTCAGGTCGGCGACAGCCGTGGCGACGATGTCGACCCGGGAGTCCGGGTCATCCGTCCAGTCCACCGGAACCTCGTGGATCCGCAGCCCGATCCGTTCGGCGATGACCAGGAGTTCGGTGTCGAAGAACCAGCCGTTGTCCTCGATCAGCGGCAGCAGTTGCCGCACCCGGTCGGTCCGTACCGCCTTGAAACCGCACTGCGCGTCGGAGAACCGGGCCCGCAGGGTGGCCCGCAGCATCAGGTTGTAGCAGCGCGAGATGATCTCCCGGCGCGGACCACGGACCACCCGCGCGGTGCGGCTCAGGCGGCTCCCGATCGCGACGTCGCTGTGCCCGGAGAGCAACGGTGCGACGAGGGGGAGAAATGCCTCCAGTCCGGTCGACAGGTCGACGTCCATGTAGCTCACGACATCGGCGTCGCTGCGGGCCCAGATGTGGTGCAGTGCGCCGCCGCGTCCCTTGCTCTCGAGCCGCACGGCGTGCACGCCCGGCAGCTCGCGGGCGAGCGTCGTGGCGATCGTCCAGGTCCGGTCCGTGCTTGCGTTGTCGGCGATTGTGATCCGGAATGGATAAGGGAAGGACTCCGAGAGGTAGCGGTGCAGCCGGCGCACGCTCTCGGCCAGCACCTCCTGCTCGTCGTAGACCGGTACGACGACCTCGACGACAGGTCGACGCCGGTCGCCGTCGGGGCTCGCCCAGTGGTCGTCGACCGGCCTCAACGGATGCTGGTGGGCTGTTGCGGTGCTCATGAACGGCACCGTGGCAGCCGATTCTCAGAGCCGGCTGTGTGTTTCCAGCGAGCCGCCTGTGTGTTTCCGCGCATCCGCCGGAGCGCGGCGGGATTCACAGCCTGCTCACAGAAATGTTTCAGGGATCCCACAGGAACCCCAGCGATAGTAAGGCTCCAACCTCCGGCGACGGAGGTGACGCGAGGAGGCCCGCCTTGGGAAAGACCATGACAGGTACGGCGGGAGCACCCATGACCGGGACGATCTCGTCGCGTGCGGACGCCGTACGTGTCCTCGTGGTCGACGACGAGCGCTACCTGGCCGAGATGCTGGTCACCGCGCTGGGTTTCGAGGGATGGCGGGCGACGGCGGCGTTGACCGCGGCAGACGCCCTGATCCAGATCGAAGCCTTCCAGCCGGCCGTCGTCATCCTCGACGTGATGCTGCCCGACGCCGACGGGTTCTCGCTCTTCACCCGGATCCGGGCGGCCGGCTGCGACGCCCCGGTGATCTTCCTGACCGCGCGGGACGCCACCGAGGACCGGGTCCGCGGACTGACCCTCGGCGGCGACGACTACGTGACCAAGCCGTTCAGTGTCGAGGAACTCGTCGCGCGACTGCGTGGACTGCTCCGCCGGGCGGCGATCACCACCGCCCGCAGCGCCACCCTGTCCGTCGACGATCTGACGCTCGACGAGGACACCCGTGAGGTTCGCCGCGGCGAGCAGTTCATCGACCTCACCCGCACCGAGTTCGAGCTGTTGCGCTACCTCATGCGCAACTCGCCCCGGGTCCTGTCCAAGGCCCAGATCCTCGACCGGGTCTGGGACTACGACTTCGGGGGCAACGGCAACGTCGTCGAGCTCTACGTCTCCTATCTGCGCCGCAAGATCGATGCCGGCAACCTGCCGCTCATCCACACCGTGCGGGGCGTCGGATACGTCCTGCGGCCTGCCCGGCGCTGATCCCTCGTGCTCGCATCGGTGCTCCGCAGGATCAGTGGCTGGTCGCTCCGTCGCCGGCTGATCTCATTGCTGCTCGTCCTGTTCCTCGTCATGTTCAGCGCGTCCGGCATCGTGACCTATCGGGCGCTGAACTCCTTTCTCGCCGGCCGGGTCGACGATCAGGTCAGTCAGCTGCTCGACCGGTACCGGCACCTCGGGCCGCCCGGTGGGTTCGGCGGCGACCGGTTCGGTCCGCAGCCCATCGGAGTGGTGGGCATCTATCTGAGCCCGGACCGCACCCAGGCGATACCGGTCGGCACCAGCAGCGGCGGCAGCGCCAGCGCGCTCTCGTCGGCGGCCATGTCCCGGCTCGCGCAGGTCGCGCCCGGCCAGGCCCCACAGACCATCTCGCAGCTGCCCGGCAAGTCCGGCAGCTACCGGGTCGAGGCGAGCACCCTGCCCGACGGCACCACCCTCGTGATCGGGCAGTCGACGGCGGCCGTCGCCGCGACACTCCAGCGGCTGCTGCTGGTGGAGGTCGCGGTAGGTGCCGCGGGCCTCGTCATCGTGGCCGTCGTCGGTTCGGGGTTGATCGGCGTCGCCCTGCGCCCGCTCCGCCGGATCACCGCCACGACCCGGCGGATCGCCGAATCCGATCTCACCGGCGACGCCGCGCTCGCGTTGCGCGTCCCGGCACCGCCGACGTCGACCGAGGTCGGCCAGCTCGGTCAGGGCATGAACCACATGCTCTCGGTGATCGACGCGGCGCTGCTCGAGCGGACGATCGCGCAACGCCAGCTTCAGCAGTTCGTCGCGGACGCCTCACACGAACTCCGTACGCCGCTCGCGACCATCCGCGGATATGCCGACCTCTTCCGCAACGGGGAGGTGACCGACGTCCGTCACCTCGCCGATGCCGGCGTGGCGATGCGCCGGATCGCGGAGGAGTCCAACCGGATGGGTGTCCTGGTCGACGACCTGCTGCTGCTCGCCCGCCTCGACGAGGGCCGGGCCCTGCAACGGGAGGAGGTGGATCTCGCCCTGCTCGCGGCGGACGCCGCCAGTGACCACCGCGTCGTCGATCCGACCCGGCCGGTGATCCTCGACATCCCGCCGCATCCGGTACCGGTCATCGGCGACCAGGCCCGGCTGCACCAGATTCTGGCCAACCTGCTGGGCAACGTCCGGTCCCATACCCCGCCGGGCACGACCGTCACCATCGCGGTACGTGCCGCCGATGGGCGGGTCGCCCTCGACGTCTGTGACGACGGGCCGGGGATCCCCGCCGCCGAGGTGCCGCGCGTCTTCGACCGGTTCTACCGGGCCGACCCTTCCCGCGCCCGCGCCAGCGGGGGCACCGGCCTCGGGCTGGCGATCGTCCGTGCGATCGTGACCGCACACGACGGCCAGACGATGCTGCGCTCGGTGCCCGGGGCCACGGTGGTGTCGGTGTCCCTCCCGGCATCGGCCGCAGTTCCGGCGGCGCCGTAGGCTGCCGCCGTGACCGACCGCGACCGCCTCCGCCAGCTCATCGCCGATCTCGCCGTCGTCCACGGCCGGGTGGTGCTCTCCTCAGGCCAGGAGGCCGACTACTACGTCGACCTGCGCCGCATCACCCTGCACCGCGAAGCGGCGCCGCTGGTCGGCCGGGTGATGAACGAACTGACCGCCGACTGGGACTACGCCGCCGTCGGCGGGCTGACCCTCGGCGCCGACCCGGTCGCGGCGGCGATGCTGCACGCGAGCGGGGGAGCGGTCGACGCGTTCGTCGTACGCAAGGAGGGCAAGGCGCACGGCCTGCAGCGCCGGATCGAGGGCCCTGATCTGACCGGCCGGCGGGTGCTCGCGGTCGAGGACACCTCCACGACGGGCTCCAGCGTTCTCACCGCCGTCAAGGCGCTCGGTGAGGTTGGCGCGCAGGTCGTCGGAGTGGCGGTGATCGTCGACCGGGGCGCCGGGGACGCCGTACGCGCCGCCGGGCTGGACTACCGCGCGGCCTACACGATGGCCGACATCGGGCTGGGCTGACCGCTGCTGTGACCGAGCCTGACCGGCCGGCCGAGGCCGTCGGGGTCGGGCCGCACCCCCGGCCGTGGCCGGACGACCCGAGGCTCGACCCGGAGCTGCTCGAGAACGGTGACCGGCGCAACGTCATTGACCGCTACCGCTACTGGCGGCTCGAGGCGATCGTCGCCGACCTCGACACCCGACGGCACGATTTCCACGTCGGTGTCGAGAACTGGGCGCACGACCTCAACATCGGCAGCGTCGTCCGGACGGCCAATGCGTTCCTCGCCCGCGAGGTACACGTGGTCGGCCGCCGGCGGTGGAACCGCCGCGGTGCGATGGTGACCGATCGCTATCAGCACGTGCGGCATCACGCCGACATCGACGAGCTCGTCGGCTGGTGCCGCGCGCAGGACCTTCCGATCGTGGCGGTCGACAACCTGCCCGGCGCGGTACCGCTCGAGACGACGGCCCTGCCGCGGCGCTGCCTGCTGCTCTTCGGGCAGGAGGGGCCGGGGCTGTCCGAGCCCGCCCGCGCGGCCGCCGACGTCGTCTGCTCGATCGCCCAGTTCGGCTCGACCCGTTCGATCAACGCCGGCGTCGCCGCCGGCATCGCGATGCACGCCTGGATCCGCACCCACGCCCTCCCGCCGTAGCCCGCCCGACATCGTGCGCCGTACTCGCATCTTCGGCCCAGATCGGCGAGTAGCACGCACGATGTCGACCACAGCCTTCTCGTACGCCGGCCCCGCCCCCATTCCGCGTCAACGTGACGTTGACGCGGATAGAGCGCTTGAACGTGACGTCAAGCCGAATGGCGAGGGGGGAGGGGTCAGGCGTCGAGTTCGCCGACCAGGTCGGCCACCGAGTCGACGACGCGGGACGGCCGGTAGGGGAAGCGCTCGATGTCGGCTTTCCTGGTCACCCCGGTCAGCACCAGCACGGTCTCGAGCCCGGCCTCGATCCCGGAGATCACGTCGGTGTCCATCCGGTCGCCGATCATGACCGTGCTCTCGCTGTGGCCCTGCACGGTGTTCAGCGCGGAGCGCATCATCAGCGGGTTGGGCTTCCCGACGAAGTACGGCTCGACCCCGGTCGCCTTGGTGATCATCGCCGCGACCGAGCCGGTGGCCGGCAACGCTCCTTCGGCCGACGGTCCGGTCGCGTCCGGGTTCGTCGCGATGAAGCGCGCCCCGGCGTCGATCAGCCGGATCGCCCGGGTGATCGCCTGGAAGCTGTAGGTCCGGGTCTCCCCGAGTACGACGTAGTCCGGCGCGACGTCGGTCAGGACATAGCCGATCGCGTGCAGCGCCGTGGTCAGGCCGGCCTCGCCGATCACGTGCGCCGTACCACCCGGACGCTGGCTCTCGAGGAACTGCGCGGTGGCGAGCGCCGACGTGTAGATCGCCCGCTCGGGTACGTCGATGCCCGCGCCGCGCAGCCGGGCGTGCAGGTCGCGTGGCGTGTATATCGAGTTGTTGGTCAGGACCAGGTAGCGCTTGCCCGACGCCTCGAGCCGCGCGATGAAGTCGGTCGCCCCGGGGATCGGTCGCCCCTCGTCGACCAGGACGCCATCCATGTCGGTGAGCCAGCATTCGGCGCTCCGTCGTTCACTCATGCCCAGATGATCGCAGGGCGGGGTACGCCGGGCCGCCGCGAGCGCCCGTTGCCCGGCCCGGTGGGGCGGTAGCGTCGTGATCATGGCGTCATACGAACCGGTGCACGCGCCCCGTGGGACGGCGCTGTCGTGTCGGGGCTGGCAGCAGGAGGCCGCCCTGCGGATGCTCATGAACAATCTCGACCCGGAGGTCGCCGAGCACCCGGAGCAGCTCGTGGTCTACGGCGGGTCGGGCCGCGCGGCCCGGTCCTGGGAGGCCTACCACGCGATCATCGCGAGCCTGCGCGACCTCGCCGACGACGAGACCCTGCTGGTGCAGTCGGGCAAGCCGGTGGGCATCACCCGGACCCACGAGTGGGCGCCGCGGGTGCTGATCGCCAACTCCAACCTGGTGCCCGACTGGGCCAACTGGGAGGAGTTCCGGCGGCTGGAGTCGGCCGGGCTCACGATGTACGGCCAGATGACGGCCGGGTCGTGGATCTACATCGGTACGCAGGGGATCCTGCAGGGCACCTACGAGACCTTCGCCGCCGTCGCGGAGAAGCGGTTCGGCGGAAGCCTCGCCGGCACCATCACCCTCACCGCCGGCCTCGGCGGGATGGGGGGAGCGCAGCCGCTCGCGATCACGATGAACGGCGGGGTCGCGATCTGCATCGACTGCGACCCGTCCCGGATCTCGCGGCGGATCGCGCACGGCTACCTCGACGAGTCCGCGGCCGATCTCCCGGACGCGCTTCGCCGGGCGGTGGTGGCGCGAGATGCCCGGCAGGCCCGCTCGATCGGCGTGCTGGGCAACGCCGCGGACATGGTGGCGGAACTGCTGGAGATGGGCGCGCCGATCGACGTCGTGACCGACCAGACCTCAGCGCACGACCCGCTCAGCTATCTGCCGCAGGGTGTTTCCTTCGCCGATATGCCCGCCCTGCGCGCCGAGGATCCCGCCGGGTTCACCACCCGGGCCCGGGAGTCGATGGCGCACCACGTCGAGGCGATGGTCGGCTTCCTCGATGCCGGCGCCGAGGTCTTCGACTACGGCAACTCGATCCGCGGCGAGGCCCAGACCGCCGGCTACGCCCGGGCGTTCGACTTTCCGGGGTTCGTGCCGGCCTACATCCGCCCGTTGTTCTGCCAGGGGAAGGGCCCGTTCCGCTGGGCCGCGCTCTCCGGCGATCCGGCCGACATCATGCGCACCGACCGGGCGATCCTCGACCTCTTCCCCGAGAACGAGTCGCTGGCCCGCTGGATCCGGCTCGCCCAGGAGAAGGTGCACTTCCAGGGGCTGCCGGCCCGGATCTGCTGGCTCGGCTACGGCGAGCGGGACCGCGCCGGGGTGCGCTTCAACGACATGGTTGCCTCGGGCGAACTGGCCGCGCCGATCGTCATCGGTCGCGACCACCTCGACACCGGGTCGGTCGCCTCGCCGTACCGGGAGACCGAGGCGATGGCCGACGGGTCCGACGCGATCGCCGACTGGCCGCTGCTCAACGCGATGCTCAACGTCGCGTCCGGGGCGTCCTGGGTGTCGATCCACCACGGCGGCGGCGTCGGCATCGGCCGGTCGATCCACGCCGGTCAGGTGTGCGTCGCCGACGGCACCGCGCTGGCCGGCGAGAAGATCGCGCGGGTGCTGTCCAACGACCCGGGCACCGGCATCATGCGGCACGCCGACGCCGGTTACGCCGACGCGCGTGAGGTGGCCCGCGCCCGCGGCGTGCACATCCCGATGGCCGGCCCATGATGCGGCCGGGCCGCTGTCGCGACGCGGGTGGGCCGTGACGTTCGCGTCGATGTGGGCGGAGCTGGCCCCGATCGGGCGCGACCCCACCTCCGGCGGATACCTGCGCTTCGCCTGGACGCCGGCCGAGCGGGCAGCCCGGGCGTGGTTCCAGACGGAGGCGGCCCGGCGGGACCTCGTCCTCGAGTCCGACGGCAACGGTAACGACGTCGCCTGGTGGCGGCCGGAGCCGCAGGCACGGGCCGGTGGTGTCGTCACCGGGAGCCATCTCGACTCGGTGCCGCAAGGCGGCGCCTTCGACGGCCCGCTGGGCGTCGTGTCCGGGCTCGCCGCGATCGACGTCCTGCGCGGGCGCGGACTCGCCCCGGTCCGCCCGGTCGGTGTGGCGGTCTTCGCCGAAGAGGAGGGCGGCCGATTCGGTACGGCGTGCCTCGGCTCCCGGCTGCTCACCGGGCTGCTGACTCCGGAGCGGGCGGCGGGTCTCCGCGCCGCCGACGGGGTCGGTCTGGTGGAGGCGATGGCGTCGGCCGGCGACGAGCCCGATCTCGGCCGGTCCGGCCTGCTGGACGAGGTCACGGCGTACGTCGAACTGCACATCGAGCAAGGCCGCGGCCTGGTCGACCTCGACGCGCCGGTCGGCGTCGGCGCGGAGATCTGGCCGCACGGACGCTGGCTCGTCGACATCACCGGCCGCCCGGATCACGCCGGCACCACCCGGCTCGAGGACCGCAGCGATCCGATGCTCACCGCCGCGGCGACCGTGCTGTGTGCGCGCACGACGGCGGAACAGACCGGAGCCGTCGCGACCGTCGGCCGGATCCTCGTCGAGCCCAACGGCACCAACGCCATCCCGTCCCGGGTGCGCGCCTGGCTCGACGCCCGCGCCCCGGACCAGCCGACCTTGACCCGGCTCATCGACCGGCTCACCGAGCACACCGTCGCCCGTGCCGGTGCGGACGGCACCTCGGTCCGGGTCGTCGCAGAGTCGGCCAGCCCCGCCGTGTCCTTCGCCGGTACGACGACCGACACGGTCCGCCGGGTGCTGCCCGACGCCCCGGTGCTGCCGACCGCGGCCGGCCACGATGCCGGCGTACTCGCCGAAGCCGGGATCCCCACGGCGATGCTTTTCGTCCGCAACCCGACCGGTGTCTCCCACTCGCCGGCCGAGCATGCGACCGAGGCCGACTGCCTCGCCGGCGTGGAGGCTCTCGCCGCGGTGCTCGAGGAGCTGGCGTTCCGATGATCCGCCGGCACGCCCAGCTCGCGGTCCTCGACGGCCGGGTGGCGGCCGACGTACTCATCGACATCGACGACGGCGGAATCACCGCGGTCACCCGTGACGCCCCCGCCCCGCCCGACGCCGAACGGCTCACCGGCCTGACCCTGCCGGGGTTCGCCAACACCCACTCGCACGCATTCCACCGCGCACTGCGCGGCCGCACGCACGACGGCACCAGCACCTTCTGGACCTGGCGCGAGAAGATGTACGCCGTCGCCGAGCGGCTCGACCCGGACAGCTACCTCACCCTCGCCAGGGCCGTCTACGCCGAGATGGCGCTCGCCGGGATCTGCTGCGTGGGCGAGTTCCACTACCTGCACCATCGGCCGGACGGCACGCCGTACGACGACGCCAACGCGATGTCCGCGGCGCTGGCGCAGGCGGCCGACGAGGCCGGTATCCGGATCACGCTGCTCGACACCTGCTACCTCACCGGCGGGATCGGTGAACCCCTGTCCGGCGTCCAGCGGGGTTTCGGGGACGGCGACGCCGACGGCTGGATGCGCCGGGTCGCGGCCTTCCGGCCCGTCGGCCGCCACGCGAAGGTGGGCGCGGCCGTGCACTCCGTGCGCGCGGTGCCGGCCGGGCAGATCCCCACGGTGTCCCGGTGGGCGGGCGAGCAGGGCTGGCCGCTGCACGTGCACCTGTCGGAGCAGCGAGGCGAGAACGACGCCTGCGATCACGCCTACGGCAAGACGCCGACCCGACTGCTCGCCGACGCGGGGGCGCTCGGGCCGCGCACCGTCGCCGTGCACGCCGTCCACCTACGCCGCGACGACATCGAACTCCTCGGCGACAGCGGCGCCGGGATCTGCCTGTGCCCCACGACCGAACGCGACCTCGCCGACGGGATCGCACCGGCCCGCGCACTCGCCGACGCCGGCTGCCCGCTGTCGGTGGGCAGCGACAGCCACGCCATGATCGATCCGTTGATCGAGGCACGCTCGATCGAGTTGGACGAGCGGCTGCGCTCGGAGATCCGCGGCAACTTCACCTCGGCCGCCCTGCTCGATGCCGCCACCGCGACCGGGCACGCCGCGCTCGGCTGGCCGGGGGCCGGCCGGATCGCGCCGGGTGCACCGGCCGACCTGGTCACCGTCGACCTCGACGGCGTACGGCTCGCCGGGATCGGCGCCGACGACTCGACTGCGCTCGACGGCGTGGTCTACGCCGGCACGGCCGCCGACGTACGGCAGGTCATGGTCGGTGGCCGCGAGGTCGTCCGCGACGGGGTCCATCTGCTCGTCGACGACGTGCCCGGTGAGCTGCGCCGGGCGATCGGAAGGGTGACCACGTGAGCTCGTTACTCGTCACCGGCATCGGGGAGCTGGTCACCAACGACCCGGCGGTCGGCGCGGGCGCGCTCGGCGTCCGGCACGACGTCGCACTCGCCATCGACGGCGGTCTCGTCGCGTGGATCGGCGTACCGGACGAGGCGCCGGCGGCCGACTCCCGACTCGACGTCGCCGGCCGTGCGGTCATCCCCGGCTTCGTCGACTCGCACGACCACTTGGTCTTCGCCGGCGACCGGGCGGAGGAGTTCGCCGCGCGGATGGCCGGAACCCCTTACGCTGCAGGCGGAATCACCAAGACCGTCGAGGCGACGAGAGCGGCGAGCGACGAGTCGTTGCGCGAAACCCTCATCAGCCTGGTCACCGAGGCGCGGCGACAGGGGACGACGACGATCGAGTGCAAGAGCGGATACGGCCTCACGGTGGAAGACGAGGCGCGCTCGTTGCGGATCGCCGGTGAGGCCACTACCGAGACGACCTTCCTCGGCGCCCACGTCGTTCCACCGGAATACAAAGAAGACCCGGATGCCTACGTGGCGCTGGTGTGCGGACCGATGCTGGACGCATGTGCGCCGTACGCCCGGTGGATCGACGTCTTCTGCGAGCAGGGTGCGTTCGACGCGGACGCCACCCGCACCGTGCTCGACGCCGGTGTCGCGCGCGGGCTGACGCCTCGGCTGCACGTCAATCAGCTGCACCCCGGGCCCGGTGTCCAGATCGCGGTCGAGTACGACGCCGCGTCAGCAGATCACTGCAGCCATCTCACCGACGCCGACGTCGGTCTGTTGGCCGGCTCGAACACCGTCGCGACGCTGCTGCCCTCCGCGGAATTCTGCACCCGGGCCACCTCGCCCGACGCACGCCGGCTGCTCGACGTCGGAGCGCAGGTGGCGATCGCGACCGACTGCAACCCGGGGTCGTCCTTCACCACGAGCATGCCGTTCTGCATCGCCCTTGCCGTCCGCGAGATGGGGATGACGCCGGCCGAGGCGCTCTACGCCGCGACCGCCGGCGGCGCGCAGGCGCTGCGGCGGAATGACATCGGCCGGCTGGCCACCGGGCTTCGGGCCGACCTGGCAGTCTTGGAAGCGCCGTCCTACGTGCATCTCGCCTACCGGCCGGGTGTTCCGCTCGTGTCGACGGTCGTACAGGGTGGTGCGGTGGTGAAGGAGAGTAGATGAAGACCGTTGTCGTCGGACCCGACGGAGTGACGCCCGCCGACGTGATCGCGGTCGCCCGTGCGGACGCTCGGGTCGAGTTGTCGCCCGCCGCGCTGGAGGCGATCACGACGAGCCGGGCCATCGTCGACGAGATCGAATACAGCGACCGCGCCGTCTACGGCGTCTCGACCGGCTTCGGTGCGCTGGCGAGCACCCGGATCCCGCGTGAGCGGCGGACCGAGCTCCAACATTCGCTGATCCGGTCGCACGCCGCGGGCATGGGAGCTCCGATGCCCCGCGAGGTCGTGCGGGCGATGCTGCTGCTGCGGGCCCGCTCGTTGGCGATGGGTCGCTCCGGCGTACGACCGCAGATCGTGCAGGGCCTGGTCGACCTGCTCGACGCCGACGTGACGCCGTGGGTGCCCGAGCACGGATCGCTCGGCGCCAGCGGGGATCTGGCGCCGCTTGCGCACTGCGCCCTGGTGCTGCTCGGCGAAGGATGGGTGCTGGGGCGGGACGGTGCGCGGGTCGACGCCGCTGAGGCGCTGGCCACCGCAGGGCTGACGCCGATCGTCCTGGCCAGCAAGGAGGGGCTGGCGCTCATCAACGGCACCGACGGGATGCTCGGCATGCTCCTGCTCGCGATCGCCGATGCGCGGCACCTCTTCACCATGGCTGATCTCACCGGCGCGCTCGCGATCGAGGCGATGCTCGGCAGTGACCGGCCCTTCGCCCGCGAGCTGCACGAGATCCGGCCGCACCCCGGCCAGGCGGTCAGCGCGGCCAACATCCACCGGCTGCTGCAGGGCTCGGCCATCATGGCCTCGCACCGCGACAACATGGAACACGCGGTGCAGGACGCCTACTCCATGCGGTGCGCGCCGCAGGTCGCCGGCGCCGCCCGCGACACGCTGACCTTCGCCGAGCAGGTCGCCGGCCGGGAGTTGGTGTCCATTGTGGACAATCCGGTGGTGCTGCCGGACGGGCGGGTGGAGACGACCGGCAACTTCCACGGTGCACCGCTCGGCTTCGCCGCCGACTACCTCGCGATCGCCGCGGCCGAGGTCGGGTCGATCGCCGAGCGCCGGGTCGACCGGTTGCTCGACCTGGTCCGGTCCCGCGGGCTGCCGGCATTCCTCGCGCCCGACCCGGGGGTCAACTCGGGGCTGATGATCGCGCAGTACACCGCCGCCGGGGTGGTCGCCGACAATCGTCGGTTGGCTGCACCCGCATCGGTCGACTCGCTGCCGACCTCCGGAATGCAGGAGGACCACGTGTCGATGGGGTGGTCGGCGGCGTGCAAGCTGCGGACGGTGCTCGACAATCTCGCGGACATCCTGTCCGTCGAGCTGCTCACGGCCGCCCGCGGCCTGCAGTTGCGCGCCCCGTTGACGCCGGGACCGGCCGGGCAGGTGGTGCTGCGCCGGATCACGCCGTACGCCGGTGCGCCCGGACCGGACCGTTACGTCGCGCCGATGCTGGAGGCCGTGCGGGCCGAACTCGTCGGCACGCAGCTGCGGGCTGAGGTCGAGGCCGCCGCCGGGCCGCTGGGCTGAGGGCTACTCCGACTCGACCGCCGCGGCCGACTCGTCGGCGGCGGCCGCGCGGGCCACGGCCTTCTCCCGCCGGTTGCTGACCATCTTGGCGCCGATCGGGAAGAGCGAGATGACGACGGCACAGAGGACGCCGAGGATCAGGATGAGGTCGACGTTGTCGCGGATGATCCGGATCGTGCCGAGGTAGTAGCCCGCGAGGGTGACACCCGACGCCCACAGCACGCCGCCGATGATGCTGAAGAAGGCGTAGGTGGAGAAGCGCATCCGGCTGGCACCGGCGATCACGGTGACGAAGGTGCGCACGACCGGCACGAAGCGTGCGAGGAGCACCGTCGCCGGCCCGTACTTGTCGAAGAATCGGTGCGCCCGGTCGACGTGTTCCCGCTTGAACAGCCGGGAATCCGGCCGGTCGAAGATCGGCGGTCCGGCGCGGTATCCGATCCAGTAGCCGACCAGGTTGCCGGCGATCGCCGCGATCGGTGTGAGAACGAGCAGCGACCACAGCGGCACATGGAAGATGTTGTTGGACACGAGCAGGCCGGCGCTGAACAGCAACGTGTCACCCGGCAGGAAGAAGCCGACCAGCAGGCCGCACTCGGCGAACAGGATGACCAGCAGCCCGACCAGACCGAAGGTATCGATCAGATAGGTCGGGCTCAGCGGCGAGGCGGCGAGAGTCGTCACGAGGCCAAGGCTACCTGCGGCCTACCCCCGCGCGGGCCCTCCCTCACCGGACCCTCCACCCCATGATCGTGATCGGAAGAAGCCGCGAAACGCCGAACGAATCCGATCACGATCATGGAAAGCAGGCCGGGGAGAGGGCGGTGCGGTCCGGTAGTGGATCTGTGCCAGGCTGTGTCGATGGGCGCTCGGGAGCGGCTGGTCGTCGTCGGCGGCGATGCGGGCGGTATGTCGACGGCGTCGCAGGCCCGCCGCCTGCGCGGACCCGGCGACCTGGAGATCATCGCGGTCGAGCGGGGGAGTTACACGTCCTACTCCGCCTGCGGCATTCCCTACCTGATCGCCGGTGACGTGTCGCCGGTGGACGCGCTCGTCGCTCGTAAGCCGAGGGAATTCCGCGAGAAGCAGGACATCGACGTACGGATCCGCCACGAGGCGACCGACATCGATCTCGACCGGCGCGAGGTGGTCGTGCGCGATCTCGGTGACGGCTCCGATCGCCGGCTGTCATTCGACCAGCTCGTGGTGGCCACCGGCGCCCTGCCGACGCGGCCGGACCTGCCGGGCATCGATCTCGACGGTGTCTACGGCGTGCAGACGCTGGACGACGGAGCGGCCGTGCTCGCGGCGCTCGAATCCCGACCGCGCCGAGCCGTCGTGGTCGGCGCGGGCTACATCGGTCTGGAGATGGCCGAGGCGCTGGTACGCCGCGGCCTCGAGGTCACCGTGGTGGAGGCCGGTCCGGCACCGATGGCCACGCTCGATCCCGATGTGGGTGGGCTGATCACCGACGCCATGCGCGGCATGGGGATCGAGGTGCGGCTCGAGGACCCGGTGCGCGGCATCGACGGCGACTCCCGGGTCGGCGCCGTCGTCACCGAGGCGGCGACGCTGCCGGCTGACCTCGTGATCCTCGGGCTGGGCACCCGGCCCAACTCCGAGCTCGCCCGCGCCGCCGGCATCGCGTGCGGGCCGACCGGCGGCATCGTCACGGACACCCGGATGCAATCGCCCGCGCACCAGGGTGTCTGGGCGGTCGGCGACTGCGTGGAGAGCCGTCATCTCGTCAGCCGGCGGCCCGTGCACGTCGCGCTCGGCACCCACGCCAACAAGCAGGGCCGGGTCGCCGGCATCAACATCGGCGGCGGTGACGCGACGTTTCCCGGCGTCCTGGGTACGGCGGTCACGAAGGTCTGCGACCTGGAGATCGCCCGGACCGGACTGTCCAGCCGGGAGGCCGACGACGCCGGGTTCCCCGCCGTCAGCGCGACCATCGAATCGACGACGCGGGCAGGCTACTTCCCCGGAGCCGAGGCGATCACCACCAAGGTCATCGCGGAGCCGGGCTCGGGCCGGCTGCTCGGGGCGCAGATCGTCGGACGCGACGGCGCCGCGAAGCGGATCGACGTGCTGGCCGCGGCGCTGTGGAACTCCATGACCGTCGACCAGATCATCGGCATGGACCTGTCCTACGCGCCGCCGTTCGCGCCGGTCTGGGATCCGGTACTGGTCGCGGCGCGCAAGGCCGCCGGCGTCGTGGCCGACACCGCTCGTCGTTAGAGTCGCGGCATGGCCGACGACGTCGTGCAGCCGGTAGCCCGTCAGCGTCCGATCGAGGACGGCTCGGAGCGCGAGACGTTGACGGGGCTGCTCGACTTCCTGCGTGCCACTGCTGTCAACAAGGTGGCCGGCCTCACCGAGGAGCAGGCGCGCCGTACGTCCGCGTCGCCGTCGACCTTGACACCCCTCGGCGTCGTCAAACATCTCGCCGGGACCGAACGCTTCTGGTTCAGCATCGACTTCGCCGGCGCCGACCTGCCGTGGCCGTGGCCGGAGGACGACCCGCACGGCAACTTCCCGCTCGACGACTCCGACACGGTGGGGTCGGTCGTCGCCGACTATCTGCACGAGTGCGAGCGCTCGCGGGCTGCCATCGCCGGCGCCGCCCTCGACGATCACGCGCGCGGCGAAGGAATGGCGTTCGTCCTGCGCTACGCGCTGGCGCACATGGTCGAGGAGACCGCCCGCCACTGCGGCCACCTCGACCTGCTGCGCGAGCGGATCGACGGGAGCACCGGCCAGTAGCCGGTCCCAGTAGCCGGTCCTGTAGCCGGTCAAGGAGGCGCGCAGCCGTGGTCGAGTCCCGTTACGACGTGATCGTGGTCGGCGCCGGCGCCATGGGTTCGGCCGCCGCGTGGTGGCTGTCCCGCCGCGGGCGCTCGGTGCTGCTGCTCGACCGGTATCCGGCCGGTCATGGTCGCGGCAGCTCCCACGGGCCTTCGCGGATCTTCCGGCTCGGGTATCCGGACGCGTACTACGCCGCGCTCGCCGTCGAGGCACGGCCGCTCTGGCGTGAGCTGGAAGAAGCCGCAGGTACGCCGCTGCTCGAGCCCACCGGTTCGCTCGATCACGGTCCCGACAAGGAGATCGAGCCGATCGCCCGCGTCTTCGACGAACTCGGTCTGCCGCACGACGTCCTCTCGGCCGGCCAGGCGACCGACCGTTGGCCGGGCATGCGGTTCGACGGCGACGTCGTCTACCAGCCCGACGGCGCGGTGATCCGGGCCGACCGGGTGCTCGAGGCGCTGCACGACCAGGCCCGCAGGCACGGCGGGACCTTGGCGATGGACTGCGGTCGGGCGACCGTCGAGCGCTCGGGTGCCGGTGTGCAGGTGCGGACCGCCGGCTTCACCGCCACCGCCCCGGTCGCCGTCGTCGCCGCCGGCCCCTGGGCCGCCGACACCCTGGGCGGCTTGGTCGACCTGCCGGAGCTGACGGTGACCCGCGAGCAGGTCTTCTACTTCCGGCCGACCAGCGAGGCGATGCGCTGGCCGTGCTTCGTCGATCGCAGCGATCCGGCGCGCTACGGGCTCCCCACGACGGGTCACGGCCTTAAGGTCGGCGAGCATCACACCGGCGCCGCAGTGTCCGCGGACGGGCGATCCTTCGCCGGCGACGAGGACGGCCGGCAGCGGGTGCAGGACTACGTCCGCCGCGCGCTGCCCGGCCTCGACCCCGAGCCCACGTCGTACGAGACCTGCCTCTACACCTCCACCCGCACCGAGGACTTCGTCGTCACCCGGGACGGTCCGCTCATCGTCGCCGCCGGGTTCTCCGGGCACGGCTTCAAGTTCACGCCGCTGATCGGAAGGTTGCTCGCCGATGCGGCAGAGGGCACGGAGCCGATTCCGATCGGCATGTGGTCCGGAGACGGAGGTCGCCGCTCCGACGGCTCACACCTGTGAACCGTCGGCGCTTCCTCCGGCTGCGTGCCACGCGTCGAGCACCGCCTGCTCCTTCTCCGGGTCGATCCCCGTCGACGGTCGCTCGGAATCGTGGGCCGGGTCGGGGGTCGTGCGCAGCCAGGCCCAGGTCTCGGCCACGGACCTGGCGACCGGACGGAAGCGGAGCCCGGCCTGCTCGGCCGGGCCGGTGTCGTGGTCGAACGCCGCCGGTCCGATCGCCTCCGGGAGCCAGAGCGGGAGATCGGTCCAGGGTGTGACCTCGTGGGCGGTCAGGAAGTCGTCCGGCAGCCAGCTGAACCGGCCGTCCGAGCCGGTCGCCGTACGGCAGGCATCCAGGAGGCCCTCGAAGCTCACCTGACCGGCGGGCCCGGTGGTGATGAAGCTTCCCGCGACGCCGTCTCGGCCGCAGCGCAGCATCCATGTCGCCAGATCGCGTACGTCGGCCAGCGCCATCCGCCGGTCCGGTCGACCGGGAGCGAGCACCTCACCGCCGCGGGCGACCCGCCGCAGCCACCAGGTCAGCCGGCCGGTGTCGTCGTGCGGTCCGATCAGCAGCCCGGCCCGCGTCATCGTCGACCGGTCGCCGAACTCTCGCTCGACCGCGCGCTCACAACCCGCCTTGAGCCAGCCGTAACGGGCGACCGGATCGTCGGGCGCATCGCCGGTCACCGCATCCGGGGTGCCGTCGTGCACCGGCGAGTCCGCACCGACGGGCCGCTCGGGCCAGCCCGGGAAGACGTTGAGGGTCGAGACGAAGACGTAGTGCCCGGCCGACGGCGCCAGGAGCCGGGCGCTGTCCCGGACGACCCGCGGCTCGTAACCGCTGGTGTCGACGACGACGTCGAACTGCCTGCCCTTGAGGACTCCGAGGTCGTTCGGGACTCCGCGGTCGCCGTAGAGCGCCTCGACCGGATCCGGCGGCTTTCCGGAGACGCCGCGCGTGAAGGTCGTGACGTCGTCGCCGGCGGCGAGCGCGGCCGCGACGACGGCCCGGCCGAGGAATCTGGTTCCGCCCAGCACAAGGACTCGCATCGCCCGAGCCTGTCAGTCACGTGCCCGGCGACGGAAGGGCGTTCGCACTCGGCGGAAGCACCGGGCGGCTGCGAGCCGCTCCGGGGGTGCGGGATACTCGGTGCGGAGTCGTCCAGATCAAGCCGGAGGATGTCATGCCGATCGCCACCCCCGAGGCCTACGCCGAGATGCTCGACCGGGCCAAGGCGGGCGAATACGCCTACCCCGCGATCAATGTGACGTCGTCGGAGACCGTCAATGCGGCACTGCGCGGATTTGCCGACGCCGGGAGCGACGGCATCATCCAGATCTCCACCGGAGGAGCCGAATTCGCCTCCGGCACCAAGGTCAAGAACATGGTCGCCGGTGCGACGGCATTGGCCGAATTCGCGCACTCGATCGCCGACCACTATCCGGTGACGGTGGCGTTGCACACCGACCACTGTCCGAAGGACAAGCTCGACGGATATATGCGGCCGCTTATCGCCATCTCTCAGGAGCGTGTCGCGAAGGGCCAGGAGCCGCTTTTCCAATCGCACATGTGGGACGGCTCCGCCGTACCGATCGAGGAGAATTTGCAGATCGCCGACGGTCTGCTCACCGATTGCGCCAAGGCCAAAATCATTATGGAGCTGGAAATCGGCGTGGTCGGCGGCGAGGAGGACGGTGTCGTCGGCGAGATGAACGACAAGCTCTACACGACGCCGGACGATTTCCTGCGCACCATCGAGGTGCTCGGGCCGAACGGTGACCGCGGCCGCTACATCCTCGCCGCGACATTCGGAAACGTGCACGGCGTCTACAAGCCCGGCAACGTCAAGCTCCGCCCCGAGATCCTCAAGCAAGGCCAGGAAGTCGCGAGCCAGAAGCTCGGACTGTCGGCCGGGAGCAAGCCGTTCGATCTCGTCTTCCACGGCGGATCCGGCTCGGAGCTCGAGGAGATCCGCGAAGCGCTGTCCTACGGCGTCGTGAAGATGAACGTCGACACCGACACGCAGTACGCGTTCACCCGGCCGATCGTGCACCACATGTTCACCAACTACGACGGCGTACTCAAGATCGACGGCGAGGTGGGCAGCAAGAAGGCCTACGACCCGCGCAGCTACCTCAAGGCCGGCGAGGTCGGGATGGCCGACCGGGTGGCCAAGGCCTGCGCGGACCTGCGCTCGGCGGGTACGAAGAGCAACTGACCCGCCGCTCACCCGGGCCGGCTCACCCGACTCTGCCGGCGTGAAACAAACGCACTAGTAGTGCCTTTTGGTCGCAGACACGCCGTAATGCGCCCTCAAAACGCACTCCTAGTGCGTTTTGTTCGACTGCGCCCGGCGTCGCATTGAAGCCTGGTTGTGCTTTTGTCCGAATCAGCTGCTGCGCTCATTTCCGCGCTAATAGCGCGAGACGAATGAGGTCTGTGTGACAAACGGGTTCCGTGTGGTCCTTGTGAAAATTGGGAATTGCGCCTAGCGTGACTTCCCGGTCGCTTTCTGCGACCAGTCGCGGGTGGCCGAATGCCGAGTCCCGCCCCACCCCCCGCGACGCCGAGCGACTGAAGCCGCGCGTGCGGCGGGCGAATTCCGAGCCCGCGTCCCGACGGCTCACACGACCCGCACGGGGAAGGGCACACCATGTCCACAGAGCGTCGACGAGCCTGGAGTCTCCGGCGGCCACTCGCCGCCATCGCGGTCTGCGGGCTTCTCGCCGTCGGGGGCGCCGTCGCCATCAGCGCGCCGGCGGACGCCGATCCCTCGGCCAACACGTGGTATCAACTCCGGCTGTGCGAGTCGAGCAACAACTACTCGATCAACACCGGCAACGGCTACTACGGCGCCTACCAGTTCGACCTGCCGACCTGGCGCAGCGTCCGCGGCACCGGATATCCGAATCAGAACCCGCCGTCGGAGCAGGACTACCGGGCGCTGGCGCTGTACCGGATGCGCGGCTGGGAGCCGTGGACCTGCGCGCAGATCCTGGGACTGCGCGAGGACAGCGACGCCGGATCGGGTGTCTGGCCGCCGCGTCCGGGCGGTCCGACGACGAAGGCGCCACCGTGGCCGGGCGTGCAGTACTTCTTCGGCAACTTCGGCCCGCACATCCGGCAATGGCAGTTGCAGATGCGTAAGCGCGGCTACCCGTTCCAGGGCACCGGTTACTTCGGTACGACGACCCTGAAGTACGTCAAGATCCTGCAGCAGCGCAACGGCCTGCACGTCGTCGGCTTCATCGGTCCGAAGACCTGGGCCGCCGCCTGGACCGGCCGGTAAGACCCCGGTGGACAAAACCGACTACTAGTGGGTTTTGTCCATCGGGCGGCGACGGTGCGGTCGGCGTACGGCGGGCGCTAAGGCAGCTTTGACGCGAGGACGTCGACCTTCTCGATCTTCGGCCCTTCGCTGAAGAGATCGGGTGCCTGTGCCATCAACGCCTCGGCGACCCGGCCCGACAGATGTGCGTCACGGCCGGCATCGTCGGGGAAGACGTCGAAGATCCCGTACGTCGATGGCCCGAGCCGGATCGCAAACCACGCCGTGGTCGCTGGTTCGTCGTCGACCAGCGCTCGGCCGGAGTTGAGGAAGCTCTCGACGGCGCTCTCCTGGCCCGGCTTCGCCTGCAGCGTCACGAGAAGTCCGACGGTAGGTGCGTTTGCCATGCCATTCTCCCAACCCTTGCGGACCGTCGGTGGCCCCGAAGATCCCCTTGCTGTCAACCTAACGGTTCGCACCAGGAAGAATGCGGGGATGAGTTCCCACCAGAACCTGATACCCGAGCCGCCGGCCACCCGGCTGCCCCCGCAGATCGACGCCGAAGCTGCCCGCGCCTCGACCGACGACCCGGCGCAGGTTGCGGCCCATTTCCCCACCTACAGCGCGGCATGGGCCGACCTTGCCGACATCGCTTACGCCGACGGGCGGATCGTCGACTCCTACGCCTACGCGCGGGTCGGCTATCACCGCGGCCTCGATTCGCTGCGTCGAGCAGGGTGGAAGGGCTTCGGGCCGGTGCCGTGGAGCCATGAGCCCAATCGTGGGTTCCTGCGTTGCCTGCACGATCTCGCCCGCGCCGCCGGGGAGATCGGGGAACTCGACGAGGCCGAGCGGTGCGCGGAGTTCCTGCGGGAGTCCGATCCCGAGGCGGCCCGCGTTCTCGGCGGCTAGCGAGGTCGGGTCAGGAGACCCGCATGCTCGCCGTCGACCAACCGCTGTTCACCCCGTCGCGTACGGCGACCGGGGCGGCCACGCTGTCCTTGGCCCCGGTCGTGGTCGACCGGAAGACCCAGGTCCGGTTGTGGTTGCCGCCGTAGTCGTAAAACGCGACCACGTCGCCCCGACCGTCGCCGTCGACGTCACCGGAGAACGGCATCACCCGGCCGGCATCCCATCCGATGTTGGCCCACACGCGCTGGCCGCCGCTCCATGACGGGCGGCCACCGACACCGGCCGTCGACCGCCACACCCACAGCCGCTCCTGGCCGGCGGTCCAGCCGACGAATGCGGCGATGTCGCTGCGGGAGTCGCCGTCGATGTTGACATTCATCGGCTGCACCGAGCTCGACGACCAACCCGGGTTGATGCCCTGCCGGGTCATGACGGGACCGGCGACACCCAGGCCTGCGCCGCCGCGGGTGGACCGCCAGACCCAGGCCCGGAGGAAACCGTTGCCGCGGTCGTAGAAGAGGCCGACGTCTGCCTTGTTGTCGCTGTTCTCATCGCCCGCGAAAGCCCGGATGCGCGAGATGCTCCACCCGTTGGCCGCCCACAGCCGCACGCCGCCGGCCACGGTGGGCTTGCCACCCGTCCTGCCGGTCGAGCGCCATCCCCACAGCTCGAGCCGGTTTGCCGAGCTCCCGACGTAGGCCGCGACGTCGGCCTTGTGGTCGCCGTTGAGGTCGCCGATGAGAAGTCTCGTCGTGCCGGTCGACCAACCCGCGTTGTGGCCTTCGCGCAGCTTGACCGGTGCGGCCACCCGCATGACGCCGCCTGAACTCGTCGATCGCCAGGCGTAGAAGGTCATCCAGCCGTTTCCGTCGTCGTAGGACGCGACGACGTCGGCCTTGTGGTCGCCGTTGAGGTCGCCCGCACCGGCCCGCAGCCGCGAGGCATCGAGGCCGGTCCCGGACCACACCCTGACCTTGGTGCCGACGCCGGGCGAGCCGGCGTGGCTGACGGACCGCCACATCCACAGCTCGAGGGTGTTGCGTCGCGGTGAGACGAAGACGGCGAGGTCGGAGCGCCCGTCACCGTCGAAGTCGCCGGAGGCGCGGGCCGACGTCGACTGGGCGCGGACGCGGGGTGCCGGCGGCTTCGGCTTCGGCGGCGCACTTGCCGTGCCGCCGCCGGGCCGGGTCGCGGCGTAATAGTCGCTGTAGGAGTGGTGATAGCCGACCGGAACGCCGGTCTGCTGCGCGTCGAGGAGTTCGATCTGCCCGTCGGAGTAGTGGCCGGCGTAGAGGGCCACGTGGTGGATCGAGCCGGCGCTGCCGCCGTAGAAGAGCAGGTCGCCGGGCTGCAACTGGCTCCGGCTGACCGCGTGGCTGCGGGTCACGGCGTACTGCTGGGCCGAACTGTGCGGCAGGCTGATCCCGGCGTGTTGGTAGGCCCGCATGGTCAACCCGGAGCAGTCGTACGACGGGCCGGCGCCGCCCCATTGATAGGAGTGGCCGATCTGGGTCTTCGCCCAGGAGAGGGCGGGGCCACCGGCGCTGCCGGCGGATGCCGGAGCGGCGGCCACGACCGCGAGGCCGAAGACGACGGCGATCGCGGCGACGATGGCGATGAGGGCGCGGCGGGCATGTCCGTGGAGGAACAGCACGAGAGGGGCCGCTCCTCACTCGCGGCTAACACCCCCATGCCCGGATGAATTCTGGCCGCGACGCGTGTCGTGCATGGAATTGATCTGCTCGTTGCTGTATACCCACCCTCCCCCGGTTTATCGCTGGGCGTACGGACAATTACTCTAAGTAGTGCAGACGGCGTAATCCCGGTCGTGGCGGTCGGCTACCCTCTCAGCGGCACGTGGCGCCACCCCGACAGGAGAACTGGTAATGCCCGCAGTCGTAATCATCGGTGCGCAATGGGGCGACGAGGGCAAGGGCAAAGTCACCGACGCCCTCGGCGGTCGCGCCGACTACGTCGTCCGCTACCAAGGCGGAAACAACGCCGGACATACCGTCGTCACGCCTGACGGCGAGCAGTTCGCGCTCCGCCTGATCCCGTCGGGAATCCTGACGCCGGACTGCACCACCGTGATCGGCAACGGCGTCGTCATCGATCCCGCCGCGCTGCTCGAGGAGCTCGCCGAGCTGGAAGCCCGGCACATCGACACGTCGTCGCTCGTCATCTCCGCCAACGCCCACCTCGTCATGCCGCACCACCGGGCGCTCGACCGGGTCACGGAGCGTTATCTCGGCAACGCGAAGATCGGGACGACCGGCCGCGGGATCGGTCCGGCGTACGGCGACAAGCTCGCCCGGATCGGGATCCGGATGCAGGACCTGCTCGACCCGAAGATCTTCCGCGACAAGCTCGAGGTCGCGCTGCGGGAAAAGAACCAGGTACTGGTGAAGGTCTACAACCGCAAGGCGATCGACCTCGACACGGTGTGCGACGAATACCTCGGCTACGCCGACCGGCTCGCGCCGCGGATCGTCGACACCAGCCTGCTGATCAACCGCGCGCTCGACCAGGACAAGCTCGTCGTCTTCGAGGGCTCGCAGGCGACCATGCTCGACGTCGACCACGGGACCTATCCGTTCGTCACGTCCTCCAACCCGACGGCCGGCGGCGTCGGCACCGGGATGGGCATCGGGCCCAACCGGATCGATCGCATCATCGGGATCCTGAAGGCCTACACCACGCGGGTCGGCTCCGGTCCGTTCCCGACGGAGCTGCACGACCAGTTCGGCGAGTTCCTCCGCAAGACCGGCGGCGAGGTCGGTGTGAACACCGGCCGGCAGCGACGGTGTGGCTGGTTCGACTCGGTGATCGCGCGTTACGCGGCCCGGATCAACGGCATCACCGATTTCGTGCTCACCAAACTCGACGTACTGACCAGCCTCGAGCGGGTGCCGATCTGCGTGGCCTACGAGGTCGACGGGAAGCGGTACGACGAGATGCCGATGACCCAGACCGACTTCCACCACGCCAAGCCGATCTATGAATACCTGGACGGCTGGTGGGAGGACATCTCGACGGTCCGTTCGATCGACGACCTGCCCGCGAATGCCCGCGCCTACATCCGCCGGGTCGAGGAGTGCTCCGGCGCGCGGATCAGCGCGATCGGAGTCGGCCAGGGCCGCGACCAGACCATCCGGGTGCACGACCTGGTCTGACCCGATGGCCCGCAGAGCCGCTAGGTTGGGGCCAATGAGGGATGTCCGGTGAAGGTGCTCGTCGTCGGCTCGGGTGCGCGTGAACATGCGTTGTGCCTGGCTCTGCAGGCGGATCCGGCGGTCGAGGCGATCGTGTGCGCCCCGGGCAACGCCGGCACCGCCGTCCTCGCCGAGACCCGCCCCCTTGACGTCGCCGACCCGAAGGCGATCGCGGCCCTGGCCGAAGAGGTCGGCGCCGACCTGGTCGTCATCGGGCCCGAGGTGCCCCTGGTGGCCGGCGCCGCCGATGCGGTCCGGGCGGTCGGGATCGACTGCTTCGGCCCGTCCGCGGCGGCGGCCCGGATCGAGGGGTCAAAGGCGTTCGCCAAGGAGGTCATGGCGGCGGCCGGAGTCCCGACGGCCGCGGCGCACACCCCGCAGACCGCCGACGACGCGGCCCGGGCCCTCGACGAGTTCGGGCCGCCGTACGTCGTGAAGGAGGACGGGCTGGCCGCCGGCAAGGGCGTGGTCGTGACCGACGACCGGGACACCGCTCTCGCGCACGCGGCCGACTGCGGGGCGGTGGTGATCGAGGAGTTCCTCGCCGGCCCGGAGGTCTCCCTGTTCTGCGTGTGTGACGGCGTGACGGTGCGCCCGCTGTTGCCGGCGCAGGACTTCAAGCGGCTCGGCGACGACGACGCCGGACCCAACACCGGCGGGATGGGCGCCTACAGCCCGCTTTCCTGGCTGCCGCCGGGCTTCGTCGACGACGTCGTCGCCCGCATCGTCACGCCCACCGTCGACGAACTCGCCCGCCGCGGGTGCCCGTTCCAGGGCCTGCTCTACGTCGGTCTCGCCGTGACCGCGGACGGGCCGAAGGTGGTCGAGTTCAACGCCCGGTTCGGCGACCCGGAGACCCAGGTCGTCCTCGCGCTGCTCGCCACCCCGCTGGGTGGCCTGCTCGCGGCGGCCGCGACCGGACGGCTCGCCGAGCACCCGCAGCTGGCCTGGCGGGACGCCGCGGCGGTGACCGTCGTCCTCGCGGCGGCCGGCTATCCGGGCGCGGTACGTCGGGGCGATCCGATCGACGGCGCCGACCGGCCGGGCGTGCTGCACGCCGGGACCGCCCGCCGGGCCGACGGGGTCGTGGTGACGGCCGGGGGCCGGGTGCTCTCGGTGACGGCCACCGCCGCGACGCTGCCGGCCGCCCGGGCCCAGGCCTACGCCGCGGTCGGGAGCGTGACCTTCGCCGGGGCGCAGTACCGCCGCGATATCGCCGCCGCGGCGGTCCGCGAGGAGATCACCACCCACCCGTAGCCCCCCACCGACCATGATCGTCAAAGTGGTGGACAGCGACCGTTCAGCCGGGGACAGTTACTAGTCGTAGGCGAAAGCACACCGTCGGTGACTCTCTGAGCCTCGGTCGGGTCGGCGCCGCAACCTCCAGGGCGGCGCCACCGGACCGTCGCGGACGGAACGGGGGGACCGGCAGAGCATGTGGCGTGTGGCTGCCGGTGCCGCGACACAGCGGACTCGGACAGGTCACCGACGGTGTGCTTGTCGCCGCACCGAGAAGGAGTCGACATGGTTGCTCAACCGGCACCACGGATGCAGGCCTCGGCCGGAGACACGTGGAAGGCCGGCGCAGTCATGTTCGCCGGCGTCATCATGATCATCGCCGGAGTCTTCGAGGCGCTCGCCGGGATCGCGGCGGTCGTCCGGAGAGCGTTCTACGTCTCCGCACCGCACAACCTCTTCCGGTTCGACGTTCTCACCTGGGGATGGGTCCACCTCGTCCTCGGTGTGTTGGTGGCCCTGGCCGGGATGTCAGTGCTCGCCGGAACGTCGTGGGGCCGGGTCGTCGGAATCGTGCTGGCCGGAGCCAGCGCGATCGCCAACTTCCTCTTCATCCCGTACTACCCCATCTGGACACTGCTGATCATCGCGCTCGACGTCTTCGTGATCTTCGCCCTGGCGACGTACCGCTACAGCCCCCCCGCTGTCGACGGCTGATCGTCCGGCGCAGAAGGAATCCTGTCCCTAGACTCATCGTCCATGCAGACGCGAACGCTGGGTACGACGGGACGCACGGTCGGCGTCGTCGGTCTGGGCGCGTGGCAGATCGGCGCCGACTGGGGCAAGGTCGACGACGCGGAAGCCCTGCGCACACTGCATTCGGCGGTCGACGCCGGCGTGACGTTCATCGACACCGCTGACGTCTACGGCGACGGTCGCAGTGAGCGGCTGGTCGGTCAGCTGCTGCGCGAGCGGCCCGATTCCGGGGTGACGGTGGCGACCAAGATGGGTCGCCGGGCGGACCCGTTCGTGCCCGAGGCGTTCACCGCGGAGAACTTCCGGAGCTGGAACGACCGCAGCCGGGCGAATCTCGGCGTCGACACACTCGACCTGGTCCAGCTGCACTGTCCGCCCACGCCGGTGTATGCGCAGGACGAGACCTACGACGCCCTCGATGCACTGGTCGCCGGGGGCCGCATCGCGGCGTACGGCGTGAGCGTCGAGACGTGCGCGGAGGCACTGACCGCCATCGCCCGGCCCGGCGTTGCCACCGTGCAGATCATCCTCAATGCGTTCCGGCAGAAGCCGTTGGATCAGGTCCTTCCTGCCGCCCGCGCGGCCGGCGTCGGCATCATCGCGCGGGTGCCCCTCGCGAGCGGGTTGCTCACCGGCCGGTACGACGAGAGCACGACCTTCGGCGCCGACGACCATCGCAACTACAACCGGCGGGGCGAGGCGTTCGACGTCGGGGAGACGTTTTCGGGGGTGCCCTACGACGTGGGCGTGAAGGCGGCGCGGGAGATCGCCGGCCTGATTCCTCCTCCCACGACCACGGCCCAGGCCGCCCTGCGCTGGGTGATCGATCAGGACGGGGTCTCGGTGGTGATCCCCGGCGCGCGCTCGCCCGAGCAGGCGCGGAGCAATGCTGAAGCGGCCGACGTACCGGCGCTGAGTGGGTCGGTTCAGGACGGAATTAGTGGCATATACAACGAGCAAATCAGGCCGCTGGTTCACCACAGATGGTGATTCCTGGGGTGGGCGGGGCAGTTGAGCCAACCGGGGTGTGTGCGCCGGTTTGTCAGGTAGATTAGTTGTCTGTCGTAAGTACCCGCCGCAGCCGCGCCGAAATGCGCGGCAACGGCGAGACGGGGGAGGAACATCGATGTCGATGTCTGGACGCGGTACGACGCTCCGATTGACCACCATCTTCGCCGCCGCAGCCGCTGTCGCGGTCGTGGCGGCGGGCTGCACCGGACCGACGTCAAGTTCGGCGTCGGGCTCCAACGGCGGGGGCAACGGAGGCGCCGCTGCGCCCAAGCCCTCGCCCACTGCACCGGCCGCAGTGGTGACCACCAAGCCGGGTAACGGGACGACCGGCGTCAGCCCGCAGGCGAAGGTCGGGCTGAGTGTCGCGCACGGCACGCTGCGCAGCGTCCAGCTGACCAATCCCTCCGGCGCATTGGTCAAGGGGAGCCCGTCCGCGGACCGACGTACCTGGACCAGCACGGAGGTGCTCGGCTACGGCAAGACCTACACCTGGTCGGGCAGTGTCGTCGGTGCCGGCGGAAAGGTCAGCACAGTCTCCGGCAGGTTCACGACGGTCACCCCGAAGACGATCCTGCACGCCGAGGTCAACATCGGCGACCACGAGTCGGTAGGTATTGCCGCACCGATCATCGTGACCTTCGACGGCCACGTAACGAATCGCGCCGCCGCCGAGCGCGCGTTGTCGATCCATACCTCGGTGCCCACCGAAGGCGGCTGGGCGTGGGAGCCCGACCAGGACGGCCAGTCGACCGTGCACTGGCGTCCGCACCACTACTGGAAGCCCGACACCAAGGTGAGCGTCGCCGCCAACCTCTACGGCGTCGACTACGGCAACGGCGTCTACGGCAAGGCCGACTTCACCTCGAACTTCCAGATCGGCAGATCGCAGATCACCAAGGCCGACGTCAACAGCCACCGCCTGATCGTGCTGCGCAACGGCAAGCAGGTCTTCAACTTCCCGGCGAGCTACGGCCTGGGCTCCGACCCCAACCGCAACACCCGCAACGGCATCCACATCAACATGGAGAAGTACCGCGTGAAGTACATGTCCAACCCGGCCTACGGCTACGTCGACGTGCCGGAGAACTGGGCGGTGCGGATCTCCAACAACGGCGAGTTCATCCACGAGAACCCCGCGACGGTCGGGATCCAGGGCTCGGAGAACATCACCCACGGCTGCGTCAACCTCTCCGAGGCCAGCGCGCACGCCTACTACGACTCGTCGCTCTACGGCGACCCGGTCGAGGTCACCAACAGCCCGATCGAGTTGTCGGCCGCAGACGGTGACGTCTACGACTGGACCGTGCCGTGGTCGAAGTGGCAGTCGATGAGCGCCCTGCACTGACCGACTGAGAGAATGCAGGCAGGTCCCCGGCACCCGAGCGAGGTCATGTCGCAGTCTCCGCTGATCCCCGACGTACTGGCGGCGCGCTATGCGTCCGCCGAGTTGGTTTCGCTGTGGTCGGCGGAGTCCAAGGTGGTGCTCGAACGCCGGCTCTGGCTGGCCGTCCTGCGGGCCCAGCGTGATCTCGGGGTCGACATACCGCCGGCCGCTCTCGACGACTACGAGCGGGTCGTCGACAAGGTCGACCTCGCGTCGATCGCCGCCCGGGAGCGGGTGACCCGGCACGACGTCAAGGCCCGGATCGAGGAGTTCGACGAGCTCGCCGGGCACCAGCAGGCCCACAAGGGCATGACCAGCCGCGACCTCACCGAGAACGTCGAACAGCTGCAGATACGCCGCTCGCTCGAGCACGTGCGGGACCGCACGCTCGCCGTACTCGCCCGGCTCGCCCGGCTCGCCGGCGAGCACTCCGCGCTGGTCATGGCCGGCCGCACGCACAACGTCGCGGCGCAGGCGACGACGATGGGTAAGCGGTTCGCCAGTGCCGCCGACGAATTGTTGGCGGCCTACCGGCGGACCGAGGACCTGCTGGCGCGCTACCCGCTGCGCGGCATCAAGGGACCCGTCGGCACCGGCCAGGACATGCTCGACCTGCTCGGCGACGACCCGGAGCGCCTGCACCAGCTCGAGGACCGGGTCGCGGCCCATCTCGGCTTCGACGCGACGCTGACGAGCGTCGGGCAGATCTACCCCCGGTCGCTGGACTACGACGTGCTGACCGCGCTGGTGCAGCTCGCCGCCGCGCCGGCGTCGCTCGCGACCACGATCCGGCTGATGGCGGGCAACGAGCTCGTCACCGAGGGATTCCAGGCCGGGCAGGTCGGCTCGTCGGCCATGCCGCACAAGATGAACACGCGGTCCTGCGAGCGGGTCAACGGCCTCGCCGTCGTCCTGCGGGGTTACGCCGGCATGATCGGCGAACTCGCCGGGGGGCAGTGGAACGAGGGCGACGTCTCCGACTCGGTGGTGCGCCGGGTCGCCCTACCCGACGCATTCTTCGCGATCGACGGGTTGCTCGAAACGTTTCTCACCGTGCTCGACGAGTTCGGGGTGTTTCCCGCCGTGGTCGCCCGCGAGCTCGACCGCTACCTGCCGTTCCTCGCCACCACCAAGGTGCTGATGGCGGCAGTTCGCGGCGGAGTGGGGCGGGAGACCGCGCACGAGCTGATCGGGAGGCACGCGGTCGCGGTCGCCCTGGCGATGCGGGAGAGCGGCGCGGAACGCAACGACCTGCTCGACCGGCTCGCCGCCGATCCGGCGTTGCCGCTGGACCGGGCTGCTCTGGACGGCCTGCTGGGCGACCCACTGTCGTTCACCGGCGCGGCGCAGGCGCAGGTCGCCGCCGTCATCGCCGCGGTGGAGCCGATCGTCGCCGGTCGGCCGGAGGCCGCGGCGTACCGACCTGAGCCGATTCTCTAGCACGCTGCGTAACCGCCGGCGTGACATTCACGGCCGAACCCGTCTAGGGTCGCTGACCGGCCGGACTGGTGAGCTGATCTGGAGGTAAGTGGATGCGACTCGCATTCAGCACGTTGGCATTTCCGTCCCACCCGCTCGACGAGGTCGCGCACGCCGGCCGGGACTGGGGTTACGAGGGGATCGAGCTACGGCTGATCGACGGTGAGCTCATCGACCCGGCCACGGTCGACCGGGACCGGGTACGCCGCACGATCAAGGACTCCGGCCTGGCGGTGACCGCGCTGGACAGCTCGATCCGGCTGACCCAGGACGGAGCCGAGCAGGAACTGCGGGACTTCCTGGAGCTGGCGAATGCGTGGGAGGCCCCCTCTGTGCGGGTCTTCGGCGGTCCGGTGGGTGACGGCGGTGCCGAGCGCAAGGAAGGGCTCGCCGCGGCGGCCCGGACGTTGGAGGCGACCGCACCGGTCGCCGAGCGGCTCGGTGTGCAGATCGGCTTGGAGACCCACGACGCGTTTTCCGCGTCGCCGCTGGTCGCCGAGGTGCTGGCCATGGTGCCCTCATCGTCGGTCGGCGCGGTGTGGGACAGCCACCACCCGTACCGGATGGGCGAGCAGGCGGCCGAGACGTTCGCCAACCTGGGCGATCGGCTGACGCTGGCCCAGGTGAAGGACGCCCGGCGCAGCGACGATCAGCCCAGCGGCTGGCAGCTCGTGCTGCTCGGCGAGGGTGAGGTCCCGGTGCGCGACATGCTGCGGCTGCTCGCGGCCAGTGACTACGACGACTGGGTGTCGGTGGAGTGGGAGAAGAAGTGGCACCCGGAGATCGAGGAGCCGGAGGTCGCTCTTCCGCAGCACCTCGAGCTGCTCCGCCAGTGGCTCAAGGAAGACCAGGCGGGGTAACGCTTTTGTCGATCGGCCTCACTCGGTGAGGTCGAGCTCGTAGTGGATCAGGAGCTCGCCGTCCTCGGTCTGGCGTTCCCGGCCTGACAGCGTCCAGCCGAGCCGCTCGTAGAGGCTCCGCGCCCTGCGGTTGCTTGCCGGGGTCCACAGCTGCGCGCGCCGGTAACCCTGGCGGGCCGCCCGCTCCACCGCATGCCGGAGGACGCCCTCGCCGTACCGGTGGCCCCACAGATCCGGGCGTACGGCGACCATCGTGACGTGGGCGAGGCCAGGCTCGGGGTTATCGGACGCGCCGTCGTCGGCCCGTCCCTGTACGACCACCGTCATCGCGGCGGGTTGGTCGCCGAGGCGGGCGATGAGCGGGATCGTGCCGGTGTGACCGATCAGCGTGGTCAGCCGGCGGCTGATCACCCGGAGATCGAGCGGGTGGTCGGGGGACGAGGGCGACTCAGACGCGCGGCGGGACGACTCCGCGTCGACCCAGAGCTTCGCGAGGTCATCGACGCTCGACGGCCCGGCGAGACGCATCAGCAGGTCCGGCCGGCGTTGCTCGGCCGTGGGGCGCAGGTTGTCTGCGTTCATGTCCGACACCATGCCAGCAGTGTCCTCGCAGATGGCCGGTCTGGCAGCCATGTCAGACTCACTTCGTGACCGAGGGATCTGGGGCACTCACGCGGGTCGCGGCCGGCAAGGTCCGCGACATCTACGCCATCGACGACGAGCACCTGCTGCTGGTGGCCAGCGACCGTATCTCGGCGTACGACTGGGTGCTACCGACGCCGATCCCGGACAAGGGCCGAATCCTCACTGCGCTGTCCGCCTGGTGGTTCGACCAGCTGGCCGACCTGGTCCCGCACCACCTCGTCTCGCTCGACGACCCGCGGATCCCGGCCGAGGCGGCCGGCCGGGCCATGCTGGTCCGCCGCCTGCAGATGGTGTCGGTCGAGTGCGTGGCGCGGGGCTTCCTGACCGGCTCGGGCCTGCTCGACTACGACCGTACGGGCGAGGTGTGCGGCATCGCCCTTCCGGCCGGGCTCGTCGACGGTTCGCGGCTGCCCGAGCCGATCTTCACGCCGACCAGCAAGGCGCCCCTGGGCGAGCACGACACCGCGATGACCTACGACGCGGTCGTCGCATCGGTCGGCGGCCCGGCCGCCGCCGAACTGCGCGAGCGCACCCTGGCCATCTATGCCCGCGGCGAGCAGGTCGCCCGCGACCGGGGCATCGTGCTGGCCGACACCAAGCTGGAGTTCGGGCGCGACCCGGCCGGTCGGCTGGTCCTCGCCGACGAGGTGCTCACCCCCGACTCGTCCCGCTTCTGGCCGGCGCAGACCTGGCAACCCGGCCGCGCGCAGCCGTCGTACGACAAGCAATACGTCCGCGACTGGCTCGTCTCGCCGGCGTCCGGCTGGGACCGTGGCTCGGGCCAGCCGCCACCGCCGCTGCCGGACGACGTGGTCGCCGCGACCCGGGGCCGCTACGTCGAGGCCTACGAACAACTCACCGGCCGCACCTGGTCCTGACGGCTCCCCGCCCCGCCTCGTCCCGTCGCGTCGACCAAAACGCACTCGGAGTGCGTTTTGGGCGGCCCGTGCGGCGTGTCGTGGACCAAAACGCACTCGAAGTGCGTTTTGGTCGGCCGGATTTCGGCGGCAGGTCCCGGTTTGGTCGGCCGCCGAGGGGGCGTTGGTGGTCGGCTACCCTAGGCGTGCCGATCCCGACTGCCGCAAGGAGCGCACGTGCGCGTCGTCGTCGACGTCATGCTCAAGCCGGAGATCCTCGATCCGCAGGGACAGGCGATCGCCGCGGCCCTGCCCCGGATGGGCTTCACCGGAGTACGGGACGTCCGCGCCGGCAAGCATTTCGAGCTCGAGGTCGACGCCGAGGTCTCCGAACAGACGATCCACCAGATCGCCGACACGCTGCTGGCCAACCCCGTGATCGAAGACTTCACGATCACCACCCAGCCCGCGTCCGATCCTGTCCGGCCGGCATGACCGCCCGGATCGGGGTGGTCACCTTCCCGGGCTCCCTCGACGATCGCGACGCCGCCCGCGCGGTCCGCCTGGCCGGCGCCGAACCGGTCCCGCTCTGGCACGCCGACCCGGTGCTGCCCGAGGTCGACGCGGTCGTGCTGCCCGGCGGCTTCTCCTACGGCGACTACCTGCGGGCCGGAGCGATCGCCCGGTTCGCGCCGGTGATGGAGCGCGTCGTGGCGGCCGCCCGTGACGGCCTGCCGGTACTCGGCATCTGCAACGGCTTCCAGGTGCTGTGCGAGGCCCACCTGCTGCCCGGCGCCCTGCTCCGCAATGCCGGCATGCGCTTCGTCTGCCGCGACCAGCGGCTGCGGGTCGACAACGCCACGACGGCGTGGACCTCGGCGTACGACGAGGCAGCCGAGATCGTCGTACCGATCAAGAACGGCGAGGGTGGCTACGTCGCCGATGCCCACACTCTCGACGCGCTCGAGGCCGAGGGCCGGGTCGTCGTCCGCTACGTCGGCGGCAACCCCAACGGCTCGGCCCGCGACATCGCCGGCGTCTGCAACGAGACCGGCACCGTCGTCGGGCTGATGCCGCACCCCGAGCACGCCACCGAGGTCCTCACCGGGCCGGGTGCCGACGGGCTCGGCTTCTTCACCTCCGTCCTGCATCGGCTGGTGGGTGCGTGATCGACTCGGTCGCACACGCGGCGCAGACACCGGACGACCCGCAGCCCTACGCCGAACTGGGCCTCGCCGCGGCCGAATACGCCCGGATCCGCGACATCCTCGGCCGCCGGCCGACCAGTTCCGAGCTGGCGATGTATTCGGTGATGTGGAGCGAGCACTGCTCCTACAAGTCGAGCAAGGTCCACCTGCGGCAATTCGCCGACAAGGCGCCGCGCGGTCAGCGGATGCTCGTCGGAATGGGGGAGAACGCCGGTGTCGTCGACGTCGGCGACGGGCTCGCGGTCACCTTCAAGATCGAGTCGCACAACCACCCGTCCTACGTCGAGCCCTACCAG
>DASXJE010000066.1 GCA_036497565.1 Mycobacteriales bacterium | reverse complement strand
CGCCGCTCCCCGGCGGGAACTCGGCGTCGGCACCGTCTTCAACTTCCTCGGCCCGCTGACCAATCCGGCCCGGCCGAGCGCGCAGGCCGTCGGCTGCGCCGACCCGCGCATGGCCGCGGTGCTGGCCGGCGTACTCGCCGCCCGGGGCATCAGCGGTCTGGTCTTCCGCGGCGACGACGGCCTCGACGAACTGACCACCACGACGACATCGCGGGCCTGGCTGGTGCGCGACGGCGGGGTGGCGGAGGCCGTCGTGGACCCGGGGGCGCTGGGGATCCCGCCGTGCGAGCCGGCGGCGCTGCGCGGCGGCGACGCTCCCTACAACGCTGCCGTCGCGCGGGCGGTGTTCGCCGGAGAGCACGGCCCGGTCCGCGACGCCGTACTGCTCAATGCGGCCGCGGCGATCGCCGCCCACGACGGCATGTCAGGCTCGCTGGACGACGCCCTGCGGGCCGGGCTGGTCAAGGCGGCGGACGCCGTCGACTCGGGCTCGACCGCGCGGCTGCTGGAGCGGTGGGTGGCCGCGTCCCACGCCGCCGCGGCTCTCGCCTCCCCATGATCAAGAGGGGATTCGTACGGCGCTTCGTGCCCGAATCCCCTCTTGATCATGGAAAGGGGGATGGGGGGGCGGGGCGGCGAGGGGTCAGCTGTCGTCGAGGCCGATCGAAAAGGCCTGCTCCAGGTCGTGCCGGCTGTAGGCGCGGAACGCGATGTGGGTGTCGGTGTCGCGCACCCCGGGCACCTTGTTGATCCGGCCGGCGATGACGTCGGCGACCTCGTCGTACTCGCGCACCCGGACGACGGCGATGAGGTCGACGTTGCCGGCGACCGAGTAGACCTCGCTGACACCGGGGATGTCGGCGATGGCCTCGGCGACCTCGGGGATGGACTCGGTCGCGGCATTCACCATGACGATCGCGGTGATCACGGGCGTGGCTCCTCATGCTCGCGGCGGGTCCGGATGCAGAGGATGCTAGTCGCATGAGCCAGGCGCAGTTTGCTGCCGAGACAGGGACCGACGGTCGTTGGGTCCGCCAGCGCAACGCGTTCACCGACCGGGTGACCGCGGACGGGTCGAGCGGCTACCCGGTGCAGCCCGGGCGCTACCACCTGATCGTGTCGCTCGCGTGCCCGTGGGCGCACCGATCGATCATCGTCCGGCGGCTGCTCGGTCTCGACGACGCGATCTCGATGACCGTGGTCGACCCGATCCGCGACGAGTCGGGCTGGCGCTTCGGCCTGTCTCCCGGCGGCCGCGATCCGGTGACCGGCGCGGAGTATCTGTCCGAGCTGTACCTCAAGACCGATCCGGGATTCCGCGGTCGATGGACCGTGCCGGCGCTGTGGGACCGGCAGTCGGAGCGGATCGTCAGCAACGACTACCCGCAGCTCACGCTCGATCTCGAGACCGAGTGGGCCGAGCTGCAGCGTCCCGGCGCCCCCGACCTCTACCCCGAGGACCTGCGCGCCGAGATCGACGCGGTGAACGACGTCGTCTACGCCGACGTCAACAACGGTGTCTACCGGTGTGGTTTCGCGACCAGCCAAGGGGCGTACGACGACGCCTTCGACCGGCTGTTCGCCCGGCTCGACCAGCTGTCCGAGCGACTGGCCGGGCAGCGCTACCTGGTCGGCGACCGGCTCACCGAGGCCGACGTCCGGCTCTTCACGACCCTGGTGCGCTTCGACGCGGTCTACCACGGCCACTTCAAGTGCAACCGGAACAAGCTCACCGAGATGCCGGTGCTGTGGGCTTACGCGAGGGACCTCTTCCAGACCGATGGCATCGGCGGGACGGTCGACTTCGACCACATCAAACGGCACTACTACGCCACGCACGCCACCATCAACCCGACGCGGATCGTTCCGCGCGGCCCCGATCTGTCCGGGTGGGCCACGCCGCACGGCCGGGACACGGCGTTCCCGGCGGCGGCCGCACGCTGACGCCGGCTCAGACGGAGGCCCGCGCCGGCCGGGTCTCGACCGCCAGCCGGCGTCGGTCGGCGAACGGCGCGACCGTCTCGCGCCCCGCCTCAGCTTGCGCGAGGAAGTCCCGCAAGGCGCCTGCGCCGTAGGCGGGGCAGGCCCACGGCTGTGAGCCGCGCACCAGCCGGGTGCCCGGACGCTCCAACCAGCGCAGCACGCACTCGGTCTCTTCGGCGGTGGCGGCCGGAAGCGGACCGCAGCCGGGCAGGACGGTCTCGGCGGAGGCCTGCAGCGCGTCGACGTAGGGCAGGGGCGCGGCCCCCACCGGTGCGACGCCCGCGGCGACCAGCCGACCGTGCCGGATCACCGACAGCTCCCAGCCGCCGTGACCGTCCGGTCGGGCCGCGACGATCTCGGGGATTTCGGTGAGCGCGGCGAGCCGCTGCAGCCGTGCGCAGGCGCGGACGAACGCGGCCAGCCGGTCGCGGACGCCGGCCGCGTCCTCGTAGCGATGCGCTGCCGACAGTGCTTCGATCCGGGTCATCAGCGGGGCCACCAGGGGTCGCACGTCACCGGCCACGGCGGCGCGGAACGCCGCGACGTGGCGGGCGTAGTGCTCGACGCTCTCCCGGCTTTCGCACGGCGCGCCGCAGCGACCCATCTCCGCCAATGCGCAGGCGCGCCGCCGCGGATGGCGCGGCAGCCGGCCGCCGCATTGCCGCAGGGGCAGCGCTTCCAGTACGGCGGTCATCGCCAGCTCCGCGGTACGCCGAGACCCGAACGGGCCGAGGTAGGCACATCCGTCGGCGCGCACCGACCGCACGATCGCCAGCCGCGGGAAGGGTTCGACCGTGAGCTTCAGCCAGGCCGCCCGCTCCGGAAATCGCGACCGCCGGTTGTAGCGCGGCTTGTGCTCGGCGATCAGGCGTAACTCGCGCACCTCCGCCTCGAGCGCGTGCGCGCACACGATCGGGTCGACCCGCTCGGCGATCCCGACCATCTCGGCCATCCGGGAGCGCGACTCGCTCGCGACGAAGTAGGAGCGCACCCGGGTGCGGATGTCGCGGCTCTTCCCGACGTAGAGCGGCCGGCCCTGACCGTCGCGGAAGATATAGACGCCGGGCTTTCGGGGGAGCGGCTCGGCGAGGTAGCGCTTGCGGCGCTGCGCCTGACTCACCTGGTGGGTGAAGGTGCGCAACTCGTCGAGCGACTGCACGCCGAGCGGGCCGAGCCGCTCGATCAGCGCATGGAGTACGTCGACCGTCGCGCGGGCGTCGTCGAGCGCCCGATGGGTCGGGGTGGTGCGGGCGCCCAGCCGGGCGGCGAGGGTGGCCAACCGGCAGTTGGGGACCTCGTCGCGGGTCAGCACCCGCCGGGCGAGCACGGCCGTGTCGACCGACCGGAACGCCGGCCAGGGATAGCCCGACCGGGCGCAGGCGGCCCGGAGGAACCCGAGGTCGAACGGCGCGTTGTGGGCGACGAGCACCGTGCCGCGGGCGAACTCCAGGAACGCCGGCAGTGCGGTCTCGATCCGGGGTGCGCTGGCCACCATGGTCTCGGTGATGCCGGTCAGCACCGAGATGAAGGGCGGGATCCCGCAGCCGGGGTCGACGAGGGTGGCGAACTCACCGAGCACCTCGCCGCCGCGCACCTTGACCGCACCGATCTCGGTGATCGCACAGTCGTTCGCCGAGCCGCCGGTGGTCTCGAGGTCGACGACGACGAAGGTCACCTCGCGCAGCGGCTCACCGAGCTCGTCGAAGGACGCCTGGACGAATCGACCGACCTGCGAGGTGGCCGGTGCGCTCATGTCGGCGACGCTAGGCGCCGGGTACGACGAAACCACGCTGCCGCGCCGCGGTCGGTCCGGACGGGTGCCGGGCGGCGTCGGGCCACGGGAACTGCGCGACGCAACTACCCTCGGAGCACGAACGATCCGGAGGTTCCGCGTGCCCGTCCCTGAATCCGAGTCCGTCGAGGATCCGTGTCGGCGGTGACCGACGAGTGCTCGACCGTGCTGCCCGAGCCGGTGCGAGCTCGGGTGGTGGCGCTCGCCTCGGAGACGCTGGGGCAGCTGCCCCCGGACGAGATCCCCCCGACATTGCGGGCCGCGGCGCGGTTCACCCCGGCGAAGCGGGCGCGGCTCGCCGGCAGCCTGCTGGCCGCGGCGCTCGAGACCCAGCCGGAGTTTCGGGACCGGGTGGTCGAGCACGCGCAGAACGCCGTACCCGGGGTGGTCGACGCTCTGAAGGATGGCGGCCCGCCGCCGGCGGCCGACCCGATCGAGGTTGCGGCGCTGTCCTATCTCCTTCGGTCCGACGACTGGGTGGCCGACGTCGACCGCGCCCGCGAGGCTGTGCGGGAACGGGCCGGGGAGGAGTCGTCGCGGGAGCGGGACCAGACCGTCGGGCGGCTGCAGGACGAGGTGGGGCATGCCCGCGAGCGGCTGCGGCAGGCCCGGGAGGAGGCCACCGCCGCACGTGCCGACGTCGATGCACTGCGCCGTACGGTCCGCAGCCTGACCGGGCAGATGCGGCGCGCCGAACGCGAGCGGGACGAGGCGCTCGCGGCCGGCGACGCGCAGCGGCAGCGTTCCGATGCCGTCGAATCCGAGACCGCCGCGGAGTTGCGCCGGCTCCGCGGCCGGGTCGAGGAGCTGACCAAGGCCGCTGATACCGCCCGACGGAGCACGCGGGCGGCGAGGGACGCCGACGACGCGCGGCTGTGGCTCCTGGTGGAAACGCTTTCCGGCGCCGCGCGCGGGCTTCGCGAAGAGCTCGGGCTACGCCCCACCGAGCGGCGCCCGGCCGACGACGTCGTCACCGGCGGACCGGCGACCGGTGCCACCTACGACGGCGGTCCGGTCGACCTCGACCGGCTGCTTTCCCTGCCCCGAGTGCACCTGGTCGTGGACGGTTACAACGTGACGAAGACCGGTTACGGCGACCTGCCGCTCGCCGACCAGCGCAGCCGGCTCACCAGTGGGCTCGCCGGCGTCGCGGCACGTACCGGAGCCGAGGTCACCTGTGTCTTCGACGGGGCGAGGCGCCCGACGATGATGCCGCAGGCCCCCCGGGGGGTCCGGGTGCTCTTCAGCGATCCGGGGGAGCTGGCCGACGACGTCATCGCGCGCCTCGTGGCCGCGGAGCCCGCCGGCCGGCCGTTGGTCGTCGTGTCCTCCGACGGCGAGGTCGCTGCCGCGGCGCGCAGGTCGGGCGGATACCCGGTGCCCGCGGCGGCTCTGGTCGAGCGCCTCGACCGGGGCTGACGCCGTACTCCGCCGAAATTGTCGGTGCCTGCTTCTACGGTCGCCCTACCGGTCCCACAGGGTGGCCGCGAGAAGGGTGGTGCCCGATGCTCATCGACTGCGACGAGTGCGCGATGCGGAACGTCGCCTGCGAAGACTGCGTCGTCAGCGTGCTGCTCGGGCCGCCGGACGCGACCTCCGACCAGCCGAGCGTCGACCACGGCATCGGGCCGCCGGATATCGCCTGGGCCCGCAGCGGGCTCCAGCGCAATGGGGTCCAACGCAGTGCGGTCGCGTTGGATGCCGCCGAGCGGACCGCCGTCGCCAACCTCATCGAGGCGGGGCTCATCTCGTCGCTGCACGTGGCGTACGTCACACACAACCACGGAAAGCGTGTGCCGAGTAGTAGCGATGAGGCGACGCAACGTCGCCATGCGGTCGGTTGAGCGGCCAAATTCCCGCCAGATCACAGATTGATGGCAAAACCGTGCTGGGGAATGTTGTCGAATCAAGCTCGGGCCCCCTAATCTGTCCGGGACCTTCACCGGACGTCTGTCATCGGCAAGCGATGGCACCGGGAGGTCACCGCCGAGTTGAGATCCGACCACCGTCGGATATTGAGCCGGGGACCCACGCACCATTGGGGTGAATCGACGTCGCAGCCGCGATGTCGTAGGGCAGCTTCCCAGCCCGAACCCGTCAGCTAACCCGGTAGGCGGTCTGCGAGGAAGAAGGAGAGCCGCCGTCCGTGGCGCCCTCACGACACATCCGTAGACCTGTCCAAACCGCAGCCGCAGTGGTGGCCGCCGTACTCGTGGTGTTGACCTTCCCGGGCACCAGCGGCGCAGCACCCGGCTCTACTCCCACCCCGAAGACGTCGACGCAGGCACGGGCGCAGATCCTCGCCCTGGGCCGCAAGCTCGACGCGACCAGCGAGAAGTACAACACCGCCAAGATCACCCTGGCCCGGCGTCAGCATGAGGCCGCGGCAGCGCGGGCCGAGGTCGCCCGGGTCAACGCCCGGCTGCGCACGCTGGAGGGCGAGGTCAAGACCATCGCCGTCTCCTCCTACCAGAGCGGTCAGCTCGGTGCGTTCTCGTCGTTCGTCGGCAGCAAGTCGCCGCAGGCGTTCCTCGACAAGCTGAGTGCGCTCGACATGATCTCGCACAAGCAGGCGAGTGTGCTGAGGTCGCTTTCGGCGGCGAAGGTCCAGGCGCAGAAGGCGCAGCAGGCCGCGGCACGCGCCGTGACCGCTGCCCGCAAGACGACCGCCGAGCTGAAGAGCACCAAGGCGTGGATGGTCACGAAGATGGCCAGCCTGCATTCGCTGCTCGCCCGGCTCACCGCGAAGGAGCGGGCGGCGATGTTCGCCGCCCAGCAGCGTGCGGCGGCAGCCAAGGCTCGGGCCGCAGCGGCGGCCCGGCAGGCCGCAGCCGATCGGGCCAGTCGGGCCATGGCCCGGCAGGCACCGGCGGCGGATCCGGCTCCGGTCGCGCAACCGAAGCCGCAGCCGGCTCCTCAGCCGGCTCCTCAGCCGGCACCGGTCGGTTCGTCGAGCAAGGCGGCGACCGCGGTCCAGACCGCCATGGCGCAGCTCGGAAAGCCTTATGTCTGGGGCGCTGCCGGTCCGGATTCCTTCGACTGCTCAGGGCTGATGGAATACGCCTGGCAGGCAGCCGGAGTGAGCCTTCCGCACTCGAGCTCTGCGCAGTACGACGTCGGCACTCATGTCTCCGAGAGCGAACTGCAGCCCGGCGACCTGGTGTTCTACTACAGCCCGATCAGTCACGTGGGCATGTACATCGGCAACGGCAAGATCATCAACGCGCCGGAGCCGGGTGACGTCATCAAGATCGTGGGCGTCAATGACGCGCCGTACGCGGGAGCAACCCGGGTCGGCTAGCGGTTTCCAATCGTCGGAGGGTCGCGGTGGGTGAGGCACCGCGGCCCTCCGATGCTGTGCTGCGGACGGCGTCGAGGTCGCTCGGACCGGCCGGACGGGCACGATATGGACGTACCATGCCCAGGTGAGCAGCAGGGGGGATTTCGTGGCTCGTCGGCGTCGGCTGGTGGTGATTCTCGCTGCGCTGATCGTGCTCGAACTCTTCGGCGGTGCGGCGGCTCTGCAGCGTGGCGCCCATCCGGGGACCGGGTCGACATCGTCGTCAGGTCCGACGAATTCTCCTAGCCCGCGGATCGATCCGCGGCCGACGACTCCGGTGTCCGGCGGCGCCATCGCCAGTACGCCGGCCGCGGCGGCCCGTGCTCTGCTCGCCCGGCGCGCCGACGCCGTGCTGCACCACGATCGGGCCGCATTCCTGTCCACCGTCGACCCGCGTCAGCCCGCACTGCGGACGGCGCAGGGGCGGCTGTTCGACAACCTGGACCGGGTGCCGTTGTCGGCGTGGAGCTACCGGCTCGACCCGTCGTCCGGGCTGTCGGTGACCGGGGCGCGGTTGGCGCGCTACCACGACAAGGTCTGGGCCGCCGAAGCAGACCTGGGCTACGCCTTGCGTGGCGGCGATACGACGACGACCGATCGACCGCAGTATCTGACGTTCGTCCAGCGCGGCCGGTCCTGGTACTACGCGAGCGAGGACGACTTCACCGCGGATGGCAAACCGTCCTGGCGCGGGATCTGGGACTACGGACCGGTCGTGGTCGCCCGCACGCACGACAGCCTGGTGCTCGCCCACCCGGCGCACGCGCGCCAGGCAGCCATACTTGCCCAGGACGTCGAGCACGCCATCCCCGAGGTGAACGCGGTGTGGGGCACCGACTGGGCCCGGCGGGTCGTCGCGCTCCTGCCGGATTCCACCCAGGAGATGACCCGCCTGATCGGCGGCAATCTCGACCTGGAGCACATCGCCGCCGTGGCGACCGCCGACTACACCGACACCGACGCCGGCGTGGTGCGCGGTCAGCGCGTCGTCGTCAACCCGACGACGCTCGCGACCCTGGGGACCCTGGCCGGCCAGGTCGTGCTACGCCACGAGATCACGCACGTCGCGACGCGGGCTGCCACTGGCGCCGCCACCCCGACCTGGCTGGCCGAGGGGTTCGCCGACTACATCGGCTACCGCAACAGCGGCGTACCGGTGGACCTCGCGGCCCGCGATCTGCGCGCGGAGGTCCGGGCCGGTACGCTCCCGCTCACACTGCCCGCCTACAAGGACTTCAACGGTGCGAATCCGCGGCTGTCCGCGGTGTATCAGGAGTCGTGGATGGCCTGCCGTCTGATCGCCCGGGATGCCGGTGAAGCCGGACTGGTGCGCTTCTACCGGTTGGTCGGCCGCGGCGCGGGCAACCCGATCGCCGTCGTCGACCGCGCGCTGCGCGCGGTGCTCGGGATCGGCTACGACGACTTCGTCGTCGCCTGGCGCGCCGACCTCGCATCGGAGCTGTCGTGAAGACGCTGATCGTCACCAACGACTTCCCCCCGCGGGCGGGCGGGATCCAGACCTTCGTCCTGGAACTCGCGATCCGGCAGCCGCACGACTCGGTCGTGGTCTACGCGCCGCGTTGGCCCGGCTCGGACGCCTTCGACGCCCGACTGCCGTTCCCGGTCGTCCGCCATCCCGGTCGACTCATGCTGCCGGTGCCGTCCGTCGCCCGCCGGGCAGCCGAGATCGCCCGCGCCGAGCACTGCACCTCGGTGTGGTTCGGCGCGGCGGCTCCGTTGGGGCTGCTCACCCCCGGGCTGCGGCGCGCGGGGATCGAGCGGGTCGTCGCCTCCACGCACGGGCACGAGGCCGGGTGGGCGAGGCTGCCGGCGGCGCGGCAGGCGCTACGCCGGATCGGCCGGGCCGCCGACGTCGTGACCTACCTCGGGCACTTCACCCGCCGGCGCCTGGCCGCTGTGCTCGCCGGAGGTGCCCGCCTGGTGCAGTTGCCGCCCGGCGTCGACACAACGGTCTTCCACCCCGATGTCGACGGCGCGCAGGTACGTCGACGGCTCGGGCTGGCCGGTCGGCCGACGATCGTGTGCGTGTCGCGGCTGGTGCCGCGCAAGGGCCAGGACGTGCTGATCCACGCCCTACCGGCGATCTCCGCGATGGTTCCGGGCGCGGCGCTGCTCATCGTCGGTGGCGGTCCGGACATGCCACGGCTGCAGCGTCTCGCCGTCACGACCGGCGTCGCGGACGACGTCGTGTTCACCGGCTCGGTGCCGCACGCGGAACTCGCCGCGCACTACGCCGCGGGCGACGTCTTCGCGATGCCGTGCCGCACCAGGCACGGCGGGCTGGACGTCGAGGGGCTCGGGATCGTCTACCTCGAAGCGTCGGCGGTCGGGCTCCCGGTCGTGGTCGGCGATTCCGGCGGTGCCCCGGACGCGGTCCGCGACGGAGAGACCGGCTTCGTCGTCGACGGTCGCTCGGCGGGCCGGGTGGCGACGGTCGTCGGACGGTTGCTCGCCGATCCGGCCGAGTCGCGCGCGATGGGCCTGCGCGGTCGGGCCTGGGTCGAGCAGGACTGGCGCTGGGAGGTGCTGGCCGGCCGGCTCGGCGAGCTCCTCGCCGTCTAGCCGGACCGTCAGCCGTACAACTCGACCATGTCGTCGTCGTGGCGTTCGAGCACGACGGTGCGCTTGAGCTTCAACGACGGGGTGAGCTCGCCGGACTCGACGGTGAAATCGTCGGGCACGATGCGGAACCGGCGGATCCCCTCAGCGCGCGACACCGCGGCGTTCGCCTGGTCCACCGCGCGCTGGATCTCGGTGTTGAGGTCCGGGTCGTCCCGCAGACTGCCCGCGGTGGAGTCGGCGGGCTTGCCGTGACTGTCCCGCCACGCCGGGAGCGCGTCCGGGTCGAGGGTGATCAGCGCGGCGATGTACGGGCGGTTGTCGCCCACGACCATGCACTGGCTGATCAGGGGGTGCGCCCGCAGCCGGTCCTCGAGCGCGGCCGGGGCGACGTTTTTCCCGCCGGCCGTGACGATGAGCTCCTTCTTCCGTCCGGTGATGCGGAGGAAGCCGTCGTCGTCGAGGTCGCCGATGTCGCCGGTGCGGAACCAGCCGTCGGTGCGCGACTGCTCGGTGGCCTCGTCGTTCTGCCAGTAGCGGTCGGAGATCACATCGCCCTTGAGCAGGATCTCGCCGTCGCCGGCGATCCGGATGCTGACACCGGGGATGGGCCGGCCGACCGTGCCGATCTTCACCGCACCCTCGAGGTTGAGGCAGCAGGCGGCCGTGCTCTCCGTCAGCCCGTAACCCTCGAAGACCGGTAGCCCGATCCCGCGGAAGAAGTGGCCAAGCCGGGCGCCCAGCGGGGCACCGCCCGAGATCGCCGCCGTGCATTGCCCGCCGAGTGCCGCCCGCAGCCGGGAGTAGACGAGTCGGTCGAAGACCCGGTGCTGCAGGTCGAGCATTACGGGTACCCGGTCGTCGTCGAGCGCCTGGCTGTAGCGGACCGCGACCCGCTCCGCGACGTCGAAGATCCGTCCCTTGCCCTCGATGTGCGCGCGCTGCTTCGCGGTGTTGTAGACCTTCTCGAAGACGCGGGGTACGGCGAGGATGAACGTCGGCCGGAATTCGCGCAGATCCTCCAGCAGGTTTTTCACGTCGGCGGTGTGGCCGAGCCGCACCTTGGCGTAGATGGCGCCGCACTGGATGACCCGGCCCAGTACGTGCGCGATCGGCAGGAACAGCAGGGTGGCGGCGCCCGGGCGGAACAACGGCGGCAGCCCCCCGACCGCGGTCATCACCTCGGTGAGCAGATTGCGCTGCGTCAACTCGCAGCCCTTGGGCCGCCCGGTCGTGCCGCTGGTGTAGATGATCGTCGCGAGGTCGTCGAGCCGGACGGCGCGCCGGCGCTGCTCCACCTCACGGTCGGCCACGTCGGTGCCGCCGGTGGTCAGTGCGGCGACCCCGCCGCTGTCGATCGTCCAGACGTGGTGGAGCTTCGGCAGGTCGCCGGCGACCGAGGCGACGATGGCAGCATGCGCCGCGGTCTCGACGACGGCCGCGACCGCGCCCGAGTCGCCGAGGGTCCAGCGCACCTGCTCGGCGCTGGAGGTCTCGTAGATCGGCACCGAGATCGCCCCGGCGGTCCAGATCGCGTAGTCGAGCAGCGTCCACTCGTAGCGCGTCGCCGACATCACCGCGACCCGGTCGCCGGCGCCGATCCCGGCGGCCAGCAGGCCCTTGGCGACACCGGTGACCTCGGCCGCGAAATCGGCCGCGGTCACGTCGACCCAGCGGCCGCCACGGCGGCGGCTGAACGACACCAGGTCGGGGTCGGACGCGGCGTGGTCGAACACCACGTCGGTGAGCCGGGCGTCGTCGGGGACGGTGACCGCCGGTGGGGCGGAGAACTCGCGCACCGTTGACCTCTCTTCGCGTGTCGGGACCGGGAGCGGTGCCTTCGTGTTCACCCTGCCATGCGGAGGCCACCAAAGGGTGGCCACCTGGCATCCTGTGGCGCGTGCCCCAGGTCGATCTGATCGACGAGACGTTTCTCCTCGCGGGTCCGGCCGTGCTCTCGCCGGTCATCCACGACGAGCGGCGATGGCGCAGGTGGTGGCCGGATCTGCGGCTCACCGTGTCCGAGGACCGGGCCGAGCGGGGGATCCGCTGGCTGGTCGACGGACCGTTCGTGGGCACCATGGAGGTGTGGCTCGAGCCGGTCGGCGACGGCGTCGTGGCGCACTACTACCTGCGGGTCGACCCGGCCGACGGCCGGGTGCTGTCGGCCCGGGAGTCGACGAAGGAGGCGGAACGTCGGGCCCGGCGCGCAAAGCAGGTGTTCTGGTCGGTCCGGGACGAAGTCGAATCCGGCCGTGCCGCGGGCGAGCCGTAGGGTCGGCTGATGCGGGTCCACGTGGTGTCCGACGTGCACGGCCAGGTCGAGGCCCTGGCCCGCGCCGGCGTCGGTGCCGACGCGCTGGTCTGCCTGGGTGACCTGCTCTGCTACGTCGACTACGCGGACCATTCCGCCGGCGTGATGGGCGGGCTGTTCGGGGCCGAGACGGTGTCCCGCTTCGTCGAGTTGCGCACCGCGCAGCGGTTCGAGGAGGCCACGGCGTTGATGCGGTCGCGGTGGGAGACGCTCGACGCCGACCGCGAGACCGTGATCGAGGACGCCGTACGCCGGCAGTACGCCGCGTTGTTCGCGGCCATGCCCGACCCGACCTACGCGACCTACGGCAACGTCGACGTGCCCCGGCTGTGGCCGGAGTTCGCCCGCGACGGGGTGCACGTTCTCGACGGGCAGACCGCGACCCTCGACGGGCGGGTGTTCGGGTTCGTCGGCGGCGGCCTGCGGACGCCGTACCGCACTCCCTACGAGCGCACCGAGGAGGAGTACGCCGAGAAGGTGGCCGCACTCGGCGCCGTCGACGTGCTCTGCGCGCACATCCCGCCGGCGGTGCCCGAGTTGGTCTACGACGTCGTCGCCCGCCGGTTCGAGCGGGGCAGCGAGGCGGTGCTCGACGCCATCCGCGACACGCAGCCGGAGCTGGTGCTCTTCGGGCACGTGCACCAGCCGCTGCAGGCACGCATCCGGATCGGACGTACTGAGTGCATCAACGTCGGCCACTTCCGGGGCCGGGGTACGCCGTACGTCCTGTCGTGGTGACCGCGCCCGGTAGCCTGCCCGCATGGCCGACCCGTCCTCCCAGTCCATCGTCATCGACGCCGCACCCGCCGACGTCATGGCGGTGATCGCGGATTTCGCGGCCTACCCGCAGTGGACCGGGTCGGTGAAGTTCTGCGAGGTCCAGGATGTCTATCCGGACGGACGGGGCGAGACAGTGCACTTCGTCATCGACGCCGGGATGGTCAAGGACGACTACGTCCTGCGTTACGACTGGTCCGACGACGGCGCGGTGTCGTGGGAACTGGTGCGCGGGCAGCTGCAGAAGGCCCAGCACGGGTCCTACCGGCTCGTGGCCGAGGCCGGCTCCACCCGGGTCACCTATACCTTGGCCGTCGATCTCAACGTGCCGATGCTCGGCGTACTCCGGCGCAAGGCCGAGAAGGTGATCATGGATACCGCGCTCAAGGAACTCAAGCGGCGCGTCGAGGGCTGACCCCGCACCGCTCGCCGGCCCATCGGACTTTTCGCGCACTCTCGGTAGGGTGACGCGAACAGGACGCGATCGAGGGGCGGCGTCGACATGCGAGTGCTGCTGTTCACCGGCAAAGGCGGCGTCGGGAAGACCACCGCCGCGGCGGCGACCGCCGCGCTGGCCGCGCGCCGCGGCCACAAGACCCTGGTCCTCTCCACCGACCGGGCGCATTCCCTCGCCGACGCGATCGGCGCGCCGCTGACCGCCGTACCGACCGAGATCGATCCCGGTCTCTTCGGGGTTCAGGTCGACGCGCAGGCGCGGTTCGAAGCCACCTGGAGCGGGGTGCAGGCCTGGCTGACCGGCCTGTTCGCCCGCGGGGGAGCGGACAGCCTGCTGGCCGAGGAACTCGCGGTGCTTCCCGGTGCCGACGAACTGATGGCACTGCTCGAAGTGCGCGACCAGGTCGCCGGCGGCCAGTTCGACGTCGTGGTCGTCGACTGTGCACCCACCGCGGAGACGCTGCGGCTGCTGGCGTTGCCGCAGGCGCTCGGCTGGTACGTCGAACGCGTGTTCCCGACCCATCGCCGCGTCGTCCGGACGATGCGCCCGATGCTGCACGGGCTCGGTGCCACCGAAGGGATGCCCGACGACGCCGTGTTCGAGGCCGCGGCGCGGCTGCACGCCGATCTGGCGCAGGTGCAGGCGTTGCTTACCGACCCGGAGATCACGTCGGTGCGTTTGGTGCTCACCCCCGAGTCGGTCGTGGTCGCCGAGGCGCGCCGTACCTATACCGCTCTCGCGTTGTACGGCTACCCGGTCGACGCGGTCGTCGCCAACCGGATCGTGCCGGACGGTGACGACCCGTGGCGGGCCGCCTGGGCGGCGAGCCAGACCCGCCAGCTCGAGCGGGTCGAGGAGTCCTTCACCGGCCTGCCGGTGCACCGCGCGCCCTACCGGGCGACCGAGCCGATCGGGCTCGCGGCGCTGACCGAGGTCGGCGAAGAGCTCTACGGCGACGCCGACCCGCTCGCCTTCTCCGCACCCGCGGAGACGTCGACGGTCTACGCCGACGGTGACGACTACGTGCTGTCGATGCCGCTGCCGCTCGCCGAGGCGGGCGACCTCGACCTGGCCAGGAGCGGCGACGAGCTGATCCTGACCGTGGCCGGCCGGCGTCGGCTGCTGGCGCTGCCCAGCGGGCTGCGGCGGTGTGCGGTGGCCGGCGCGGGCCTGACCGACGGGACGTTACGGGTGCGGTTCCAGCCGGATCCGCAGGTGTGGCCGACATGAGCGGGCCGGGCGGCGACGGCGTACCCCCGAGCCGGCTGGTGGAGGAGGCGACCCGGCTGGCCGAGGCGGTGCAGGAGTGGCTGCGCGGCGCGGCGGGTTCGGCCGGCGCGGCGGGCTCGGCCGGTGCGGCCGGCTCGGCCGACCACCCCGTCGACGCCACCGGGCCGTGCCGCTACTGTCCCGTGTGCCAGTTCGTCGCGGCGCTACGGGACGGGCACCCGGAGCTGGCCGACCGCTTCGGCGAGATTGCCGCTGCGCTGATCGCCGCCCTGCACACGGCGTTCGAGACGGCGACCGCACCGTCGGGATCACCCCGCTCGCCGGTCCAGCACATCCGGGTCGACGGACAGGAGAGCATGTGAGGCTGAGTGTCGGTGTCGATATCGGCGGCACCAAGGTTGCCGCCGGAGTGGTCGACGAGCGGGGAAACATCGTCGAGCACCTGCGGCGGGCGACTCCCACCGAGGACGTGATCGAGACCGAGAAGGTCATCGCCGACGTGGTCGCGGAGCTGCGCTCCCGGCATGAGGTGGTCGCGGTCGGGATCGGTGCGGCCGGGTGGATCGCCCTGGACCGCGCCACCGTGCTCTTCTCCCCGCACCTGGCCTGGCGTAACGAGCCGTTGCGCGACGCGCTGTCCGAGCGGGTCGGCCTCCCGGTGACGGTGGAGAACGACGCCAACGCCGCGGCCTGGGCCGAATACCGGTTCGGAGCCGCTGTCGACGAGCCGGTCGTGGCCTGCGTGACGCTGGGGACGGGCATCGGCGGCGGCCTGGTCGTGGCGGGCACCCTCTTCCGCGGCGCCTACGGCGTCGCCGGCGAGTGGGGGCACATGTGCATGGTTCCCGGCGGGCGCCGCTGCGCCTGCGGCAACCGCGGCTGCTGGGAGATGTACGCCAGCGGTACGGCGCTGGCCCGCGACGCCCGCGAGCTCGCCGAGGTCTCGCCGGTGGCCGCGCACCGGCTGCTGCAGTTGGTCGACGGCGATCCGACCCGGCTCACCGGCCAGGAGGTCCAGGCCGCCGCCCGCGAAGGCGACCCGGCGGCGGTGGAGATCTTCACCGCGATGGGCCGCCGGCTCGGGCAGGGCATCGCCGACCTCGCCGCCGTACTCGACCCGAGCTGCGTGGTGATCGGCGGCGGCGTGTGCGAAGCCGGAGACCTGTTGTTGCACCCGAGCCGGGAAGCCTTCGGTGAGACACTGACGGGTCGCGGTTTCCGGCCCGCGTTGCGGATCGAACTGGCCCGCTTCGGCGCCGGCGCCGGTCTGGTCGGTGCCGCCGACCTCGCCCGCCGCCGCGTCTGACCCGCGGTGGGCCGCCCGCGCCTTCCGCTCCGCTTTCCATGATCGTGATCGGATTTAGCCGCGAAACGCCGACGGAATCCGATCACGATCATGGAAGTCGGGGAAGCCCAAGAGGCGGGCCGGCCGCCGCGCTCTCTCATGATCAAGAGGGGATTCGTACGGCGTTTCGTATCGGAATCCCCTCTTGATCACGGGGATCCGGCGTACGTCCATGATCGTGATCGGATTTAGCCGCGAAACGCCGTACGAATCCGATCACGATCATGGAAAGTCGGCCGGATGCGGCTTCGAGCGCGACGGCGCGGGGTTAGCGGTTGAGCAGGGTGAGTTCGAAGGCGTACAGCGACGCGCGGTAGAGGTGGCTGGCGAATTCGACGATCCGGCCGCGGTCGTCGTACGTCGTCCGGGTCATCGACAACAGCGGAGCGCTGCGGCGTTCGGCGAGCAGCCGGGCCTCGGCGGCGCTCGCGGTGCGGGCACCGATCGTCTGGGTGGCGAGGCGCAGGTGGACACCCGAGGTGCGCAGTAGTTCGTAGAGCCCGTGCTCGGCCAGCGCCTCGGTGGAGAGCTCGACGAGGTCGGCCGGCAGATAGTTGTGCATCAGCGCCAGCGGCTCGTCCTGCGCGTAACGCAGTCGCTCGACGGCGAGCACGGGCACGCCCTCGGGGACGTTGAGGCCGAGGGCGACCGGACCGGTCGCCGGCTCGACGATGTTGGCGAGCACCTCGGTGCGCGGCCGCTGGTTGGCGGCCGTCAGGTCGTCGTAGAGGCTGGTCAACTCGATCGAGCGGCGCACCTTGGTGTGCACGACCTGGGTGCCGACGCCGCGCTTGCGCACCAGCAGACCCTCGTCGACCAGGTGCTGGATCGCCCGCCGCATCGTGGGGCGGGACAGGCCGAGCCGGCCGGCGAAGTCGATCTCGTTGGGCAGCCGGCTGCCGGGCGGCAGCGTGCCGGTCTCGATCGCCTCCTCCAGCTGCCGGGCGACCTGGAAGTACAGCGGCACGGGGCTCGCCCGGTCGAGGGCGATCTTCGGTGCGGGCGCTGCCATGGGACCTCGCGGGAGGGGCCGGTGGAGGCGAGCAGTATCACACGCGCCGCCCACTAAGTCAGTATGTCAGGACAAAGTGTTGACACAGCGGCGGCGCACTGCTCGAATCACGGCGGTACCCACCACCCTGGGGAGACGACAGATGCGGATCGGGCTGTTGGGCGCTGGCCGGATCGGGGCCTTCCACGGCGCCGTGTTGAGCCGGCATCCCGACGTGGACGAACTCGTGGTCGGCGACGCGGATCCCGGCCGGGCCACGGCGCTGGCCGAGCGGCTCGGTGCCACCGCGGTCGCCGACGTCGGCGCGGTGCTCGGCGCGGGACTCGACGGCGTCGTGATCGCGACCGCGACGGCGGCACACGCCGAACTCGTCGTACGCGCGGCCGACAAGGGCGTGCCGACGTTCTGCGAGAAGCCGATCGCGCTCGACGTCGAGGGCACCGTCGCGGTGCTGGCCCGGACCGCCGCCGCAGGAGTCCCGCTGCACGTCGGTTTCCAGCGCCGCTTCGACCGCGACTATCTCGCCGCGCGGGACTCGATCGAGTCGGGCCGGCTCGGCGACCTCTACGCGATCCGGATGGTCGGCTCCGACAAGGAGCCTCCGCCGGCGGACTACGTCCCGACGTCCGGCGGCATCTTCCGCGACCTGCATATCCACGACTTCGACGCGCTGCGCTTCGTCACCGGCCGGGAGGTGGTCGAGGTCTTCGCCTGGGGCGCCAACCGCGGGGCCGAGTTCTTCAGCCGGCACGGTGACTCCGACGTGACCGCCGTCGTACTGCGCCTCGACGACCACACGCTGGCGACCCTCGGTGGCGCCCGGCAGAACCCGGCCGGGTATGACATTCGGATGGAACTCTCCGGCTCCGGCGGCACGCTCGCCGTGGGACTCGACGACCGGACGCCGCTCCGGCCCGCGCGATCCGACGTCGACTGGCCCGCGGGAGCGCCCTACGACGGCTTCCTCGACCGCTTCGCCGACGCCTACGCCGCGGAGCTGTCGGCGTTCCTCGACCTCGCGCGCGGCCGCATCCCCAGCCCGTGCTCCGGATCCGACGCCCTCGAGGCGCTCTACGTCGCCGAGGCGGCCCAGCGATCGGCCGACGAGGGCCGGCCGGTCCGGGTCGACGAGGTCCGGGTCGACAAGGTCGGGGTCGACGAGGTCCGGGCATGAGCTACCTCACCCGGGTGGCCGGCGCACCGATCTCGTGGGGCGTCTGTGAGGTCCCCGGCTGGGGGTATCAGATGAGCCCCGACCGGGTGCTGGCCGAGATGCGGCAGGTCGGCATCGCCGCGACCGAGTTCGGCCCGGATGGGTTCCTGCCGACGGCCGCCCAGGAACGGGCCGACCTGCTCAAGTCCCACGACCTCGTGCCGGTCGGTGGGTTCGTGCCGGCGGTGCTGCACGTCGACGGCCGCGACCCGGTCGCCGAGCTGGCTCCGACCTTCGCCACCTTCGCCGACGTCGGGTCGCGCACGGTCGTCCTCGCCGCCGACTCCGGTCGCGTCGGCTACGACGACCGCTCCGAGCTCGACGACGCCGCATGGCGGCGACTGTGCGCCAACCTCGACGCGCTGGTCGCCGCGGCGGCCGACCACGGGTTGACCGTGAGCCTGCACCCGCATGTCGGCACCGTGGTGGAGTCCGCGACCGACGTACGCCGGGTGCTCGACGGCAGCGACGTGCCGCTGTGCCTCGACACCGGCCACCTCATGATCGGCGGAACCGACCCGGCCGAGCTGGCCCGCGCCGTACCGGACCGGGTCGCCCACGTGCACCTGAAAGACGTCGACGCGGCCCGCGCGGAGAAGGTCGCCTCCGGAGCCGCGACCTACACGGCGATGGTCGCCGACGGGATCTACCGCCCGCTCGGGCAGGGCGACGTCGACGTCGCGGGCATCGTCGGCGCGCTGGAGGGTGCCGGTTACCGCGGCTGGTACGTGATGGAGCAGGACACCGTGCTCGACGCCGAACCGGCCGCGGGAGCGGGACCCGTGGCCGACGTCGGCGCGAGCATCGACTTCCTCCGCGGTCTCGGAGCGGCCGATGACTGAGGATGCCTTCGACGTCATCACGATGGGCCGGGTCGGGGTCGACATCTATCCCGAGCAGATCGGGGTTGCATTGCCCGATGTCACGTCGTTCGGCAAGTTCCTCGGCGGCAGCGCGACCAACGTGGCGGTCGCCGCCGCCCGCTACGACCGGCGTACGGCGGTGGTGACCCGCACCGGCGCCGACCCGTTCGGCGTTTACGTGCACCGGGCGCTCGCCGAGTTCGGTGTGGACGACCGG
>DASXJE010000065.1 GCA_036497565.1 Mycobacteriales bacterium | reverse complement strand
CGCAGCACGTCGACTTCCCGAGGACGCAACTGCGGGTAGCTGGCACCATCGGTCTTCAGCAGCCCGCTCGCTGTTTCCAACGCTCGGGCGATCCCGGCGTCGACGACCAGCCGACCGTCGCGGACGTCACGCAGGGCCTGGACGAGGTCGAGGTCGAGGGTGCCTTTGAGGAGTACGCCCGCGGCGCCGGCTTCCAAACAGCGCCGCAGGTTCTCGGTGTCGTCGAAGGCGGTCAGCATGACGATCTTCGCTGCCGGCGTGCTGGTCCCGAGCTCGCGGCAGACGTCGGAGCCGTTGAGGTCACCGAGGCGCACGTCGAGCAGGATCAGGTCGGGCCGGGTGCGCTCAGCGACCTCGAGGGTGTCCTTGCCGGAGTAGCACGCGGCGATCACCGTGAACTCGGACGTCGCGGCAAGGACCCTTTCGATGCCGTGCGCGACGAGTGGATGGTCGTCGGCGATCAGCACGGTGCTCATCGAGAGGTGGTCCGTCGCAACCGGGGTCGGCGCGGCGGAGCCCGGCGACGGGGTACTCACGGGCAGTCCACCAGTGGGATGGTGACGCGCAGGCTGGTGCCACCGTCGTCGTTGGCCGCCAGCCGCAGGACGCCGCCGGTCCCGTTGACCTTCTGCAACAGCCCTGGAATGCCCAGTCCGGAACCGCGACCGGGGACCGGATTGAGTTCGAAGTCGGTGGGCAGCCCCTTGCCGTCGTCCTCGACGGCAAGGACGAGTTGATGGGACTGGTAGGCGAGTGACACCAGCACCGCGCTGGCCCCGGCGTGTTTCTCGATGTTGTGCAGGGCCTCGCGCAACGTGGAGAGCAGGATGGTCTCCAGCTCGGGTTTTGCCGGGGCGGGGGTGCCCAGGGTGACGACCTCGGTGGCGATGCCGGTGCGGGAGGCGAAGGTGGCCACGTCCCGACGCATCGTGACCGAGAGGGCCCCGGCGGTCGGCATGAGGCTGTGCATGGCTTCGCGCAGGTACGCCGAGGCCTCGGCGGCGTCGGCCTCGATCTCCCGGGCGGACCGGGTCGCGGTTTCGGGATCGGCAGCGGCGGTCTGCTGAATTTCCTTGGCGGACATCGAGATCTTGAACAGCAGCTGTCCCGCGGTGTCGTGGAGTTGCTGGGCGATGCGCTGGCGGTCCTCCTCGACCGCGAGCTGTCCCGCCCGGTCGGCGCGTGCGGCGGTGACGATCAGCGGGGCGAGGGAGGCGCCGAACTCGTTCATCAGCAGCGTGGTCCGCGGCGACACCCGCCGTCCGCGCATGCCCGCGTACATCACCCCGAGCCAGTTCCCCCCGAACTCGATCGGCACGGCGGCCAGCCCGCGGATGTCGTCGGCGACGAGCACCTCGACGAGGTCGTCGAGGTGCTCGGCGTCGGTGGCGCAGTTGCCGGTGGTGGTCGGCATGCTGCGTTCCAGCGCGCGCCAGCCCAGCCCCACACCGCGGGGAAGTCGGATCCCGGCCAGCGGCGCGGTACTGCCCTCGGCGGCTCCGAGGATCAGGGTGTCCTCGCCGTCGTAGATGGCGATGGCCGCGACGTCGGCGGCGATCAGGTCGAACAGTCGCCGGCAGGCCTTGGTGACCAGGGCGGGCAGGTCGCAGAGCCCGGCCAGCCCCCGGGTGGCGAGCACAAGGTTTCGGACGTCGTCGATCGATTTCACCGTGTAGCACATTGGGTGGCTCCGTTCGCCGGGACCGAAGGTGCGGTTGTCGGGTTGGCGCTCGCCGGGGGTGCCGCCGGGCCGTGCCATGTTTCGTGCCCGGCGCCGCGCCCCGAGTAGCCGGCGAGCCGGCGCAGCGCCCGCCGGTAGCCCATCGAGCTGAGCGCCGTGCGCAGTTGTTCGACCGCGCGGCTGTCGAACGCGGCGGCGGGTACGACGAGCATCTCGGCCTGCGCCCCGACGCGGGCGAGTTCGAGCAGCGTGATGGGGCCGAGGCGCTCGACCAGCCCGGCGGCGAGGTGCTCATCGGGGAGCGCGCCCGCAACATCGACCAGGACTGCGGCGGCGTGACAGAGCCCGTCGGCCAGGGCTTCCACGGCGGAGTGTTCGCCGAGGGTGTGCCAGTGCACCGCGGCGACCGGCAGGTCGGCGCCGAGCAGGTCGGCGAGGGCGTCGGTCGCCGGGGAACGAAGCCCGGTGACGATGGTGGTGCCGGTGGCGAAGGCCGCGCCCTCGACCGGCACCGGGCGCACGGTGGCGCCGGCGGGATAGCCGGTGTCGCCGGCGGGGATCCGCAGGATCGCCTCGGTCTGCACGAGTGTGTTCAGGGCACCCGCTCCCCTCGGCAGTGCGACAGCGACGAGCGTGGCGTGCCCCGTGCGTGGGGCGACGACCCGGGCGAGCCGCACCCGCACATACTCGTCGAGATGCTCGGCGGAGACGATCGGGCCGGCCAGGCGGGCCGGGACGCCGTACTCCACCCCGCCGACGGCTCCGGTGTCGAGGATGCGATGGAGCATGGGGCGAACGAAGCAGGTGAAGGCTCGCTCCGCCGAGGCCGGGTACCCGGGGATCCCCACCACGGGAACCGCCGGTGTCCCGGGCCGGACCTGCGGCAGCGGGCCCTTCGGCTCGACCGCGGCAACGGCACCGGCGCCGTCCCCGACGTTGTCGTCGATGCCGGAGAGCCCGGGGCTGTCCGCGTCGTCTTCGCTACCGCCGAGCACCCCGAGGACAACCGGATGACCGGGACGCATCGCCACCCCGTGCACCGCCACCCGCCCCAGCTGCCCGATGACCGAGGAGGTGTGGTCGTCGCGCCCGGCACTGGATCCGGCGATGACCAGCACGAGGTCCGCCTCTCTCGCCGCGGCGGCGACCGCGGCGGCGATCTGGTCGGGTACGTCGGGGACGATGGGCAGCGTCTCGGTCAGGCAGCCGGCCTCCTCGGCCAGCCCCGCGAGCATGATCGAGTTGGTGTCGAGGATCTGTCCTGGTGCCAGGGTCGCCCCGACCGGACGGATTTCGTCACCGGTGGGCAGGATCGCGACATTCGGCCGACGCCTGACCAGGATGCTCACGTGCCCGGCGGCGGCGAGGGCGGCCGCATCGGCCGGCCGGACCCGGTGCCCGGCCGGGAGCACGACCGCGCCGGCCTCGATGTCCTCTCCGACCGGGCGGATGTGGCGGCCGGCGACGGCCGGGGCGCTGAGCTCCGCGTGGCCGCTGGCAGTGAGCGTCACCAGTTCCCGCATGACGACCGCGTCGCGGTCCTCGGGTACCGGGTCTCCGGTGTCGACGTGGTCGAACTGCTCCGGCGACAGCCTGACCACCGCGGGATCACTGGCGATCGCGCCGCCTGCGCGGGTCTGCGCATCGATGCCGGCGGTGGTGACCGCGATGCCGTCCATCGCCGCCGCGCGGTACGCCGGAACCGACCAGCGTGCGCGCACCGGTTCGGCGGTGACCCGACCCCGTGCCGAGGCGACAGCGACGGTCTCCGTACCCCCGACCGCGCTCCAGCCGGCGCGGGCACACGCGCGCACCCAGGTACGGAACGCTTCGCCGACCGGCTCAGCCGCGACGGCGTCGGTATCGGCGCGCACGTGCTCGACCGCGACGGACGACGGGTCACGCTCGGGGGCCGTCGGCGGAGGGGTCTCGGTTCGGGGTCGCGCCGGGGTGGATGTCACTGGGGTTGCTCCTCCGCACGCCGCGCGATCCGGCGACCCCTCAGGGCCACCCGGACCACGCGGTCACTGTCAGCCGCTGATGACGAACAGCTTCTTGAACGGCTGGGTGACCGTCCACGTCGACTTGGTGCCCTTGGTGAACGACGCGATGTCACCAGGGCGCAGGGTGACCTTCTCGCCGCTCTCCAGATCGATGACGAGCTCACCCTCCAGAGCGTGGATCGTCTCGTCGGCGGTGAACGGGTACGGGAAGCTCTGCGGCTCCGAACGCCACAGCCCCACGGCCAGGGTCGCGCCCTCAGCGCCCTCGGTTCGGATCCAGTGGACCTCACCGATGGCCTCCCCGCCCACCACGAACGGCTCGAAATCCTCCGCGGTGATCAAAGAGCGGGCGTACTCGGCGGTTTGGGTAGTCATCGTCACTCTTTCTTCTGTCGGTGCAACTCGAAGATTTCGGGCCGTCAGCCGGTGCCTGATTCGGTGCTAACTTGTTCACGCTTCCGACCCGAGGAACTCTATCCGGTGGCGCTGATTGAAAACACCTGCAAACATGGATGCACCAACGCCAGGAGCCGCAACATGGGGGCTGAGCAGGGGATTTACCCGAGCGAAACAACACCGACCCGTGCCGTTTTCGGACGGTACCTGCATTTACAGGGTGTTGATCGCGAATGGTCGACAGCAATTTCGCGAGAGTTACACAGCTTCATCGGAGTGTCATATCGCCGTAACGCTGGCTTGGCTCACTGGGGCCCCTATTCGGCTGTCCGGTCGACCTATTCGCCAGCTCGGACTCTGTGGAGGACTCTCCCGATGACGCTCACACCCGAGGCCAGCCCCACCGGCAAAGAACTGAAAATCATCCGCGGCGCGTGTCCGCACGACTGCCCGGACACCTGCGCGATGCTCTACCACGTCGAGGACGGCAAGCTCGTCGACGTCAAAGGCGACCCGAACCACCCGATGACCAAGGGCGGTCTGTGCGTCAAGCTGAAGAACTTCCCTGAGCACCATTACCAGTCCGACCGCCTCATGCACCCTCTGCGCAGGGTCGGGCCGAAGGGCGCCGGACAGTTCGAACGAATCACCTGGGACGAGGCGCTCACTGAGATCAAACAGCGCTGGACGTCGATCATCGACGAGTACGGCGCCCAGGCGATCATGCCGCACGCCTACCTCGGCCACCAGGGCGTGATCAACGGCCTGACCTCCGGTGACGCGTTCTTCAACCGGCTCGGCTCGACCGTGGCGGAGAAGACCTACTGCGAGTCCGGGTCCTCCACGGCCTGGCACATGACCGTGGGCGGCACCGGCGGGCTCGATGTGGAGTCGATGGCCTACTCGAAGTACATCATCGTGTGGGGCATGAACATGACCAGCACGAACCTGCACGGCTGGCCATTCCTGCTGAAGGCCCGCAAGGACAACGGCGCCAAGATCGTGGTGATCGACCCGGTGCGCACCCGCACCGCGCGGCAGGCCGACTGGCACATCCCGATTCGGCCGGGCACCGACGGTGCACTGGCACTGGGACTGATCCACGAGATCATCGCCCAGGGGCTCACCGACACCGACTACGTCGAGAACTACACCGTCGGCTACGCCGAACTCGCCGAGCGCGCCGCGAACTTCCCGCCGGAACGCGTCTCGGAGATCACCGGCATCCCCGCCGAGGACATCCGCACCCTTGCCCGGGAGTACGCCACCAGCCAGCCCGCCGCGATCCGCCAAGGTGTGGCGATCGAGCGCAGCCGCGGCGGCGGTGACGCAATTCGCGCGATCACCTGCCTGCCCGCCCTGGTCGGCGCGTGGCGCCACGTCGGCGGCGGCACGATGGAGATGCCGATCTGGGAGTTCCCCACCCTGTTCGACAAGATCTGCATGCCGCAGTGGATCCCCGAGGGCACCCGGGTGGTCAACGAACTCGACCTCGGCATGGCGCTGACCGGCGAGATGCGGCTCGACCCACCGCTCAAGTCGCTGTTCGTCTACAACTCCAACCCGGTCTCCCAGGGACCGGCCCAGGCCAAGACGATGCAGGGCCTCATGCGCGAGGACCTGTTCACGGTGGTCAGCGACCACTTCATCAACGACACCGCCAAGTTCGCCGACCTGGTGCTGCCGGCGACCATGCAGGCCGAGCAGCTCGACATCATGGTCACCTGGGGTCA
>DASXJE010000064.1 GCA_036497565.1 Mycobacteriales bacterium | reverse complement strand
TCCACGGTGATTGCCACACGGGCAACCTGCTGGTCGACGACTCCGGGGAGTTCTGCTGGGCCGACTGGCAGGAGGTGGGAGTCGGGCACGGCCCGGAGGACCTCGCGTTGCTCTGGCAGCGGGCCGAATTCGGCGGCGCCGTGCCACCTCGGCAGGCGATGCTCGACGCCTACCTGGCGGCACGCGGGTTGCCGAGCGGGCCGACCGAGTCGACCGACCCGGGAGCCGCGCGAGCCGCGGTCGCCGCCGAGCTCCGGCTGCTGCTCCTCGACTGGCCGTCCTACCTCCTCGGCGCCGACGACGCCGCCCGGGATCGGCTCATCCGCCGATTCCGGGAGCTTGCCCGTGCCTGGGCTCGAGAAGAAACAGCCACGACCGCGCACCGGTCGACGCTGTGGTGACCGGAAGGCCGGTGGCCAGAAGATCGGCGCCGCTGCGGGTCTGCGGTCCGCTGGGCTCGTCGAGAGCGTGGACGACGTATTCGGTGTCGGCCCGAAGCCGCGGCACCACCGCACGCGGCGGTTCCGCCGCACCGGGCAGCCGGAAGACGGCGATGAGGTGCCGGTCGCCGGCCGGGAGTTCGAGTTGGATGGCAGGCTGTCGCTCGCCGAGCCCCTCGCGTCGGGGCATCGCCGTCAGCCGGTGCAGCAGCCCGTCGACGACGAACGGCCGGATGACCTCCTGGTAGGTACGGACGTGCTCGGCGAGCCGGGATCGCAGGGGGCTGGGGAGCTCGGTCAGCCGGATCGACAGGCCGAAGCGGTGCAACATCGCGCCGCGGACCGCCGCGTCGAACTCCCCGACCGTGAGGCCGGGGTCGGTGACGTCGAAGGTCTGCTGTCGGTGGACGCCCCGCCACTCCGAGGAGCTCCAGTGCAGGATCGCCGACGGCGGCAGCATGAGGCTCGCTCCCCACGCCACCTGCAGATGGTGCTCGGGCCAGTCCGGGTCGGAGAGGAAGAAGCAGTGCACATGTCGGGCGAGGCCGAGGTCGATCCGTAGCCCTCCCGAGGAGCAGGCCTCGAGAACGACCTCGGGATGGCGTCGACGGAAGTCGTCGAGTACGCCGTAAAGGCCGACGTAATGCTCGAAGAGCCCGTCGCCCGCGCCGTGCCCGTGGTCGGTGCGCGAGCAACCCGCGCCCGGGTCGAGGTTGAAGTCGAGCTTGATCCACGTGCACCGCGTGCGCTCGACCAGCCCGTCGAGGACGCCGGCGGCGTGCTCCCGGCCGGTAGGCGATCCCAGGCAGACGTAGCCGAGCCAGCCCGGATCGTCCTGGTCGACCGGTCGCTGCGGGGGGTCGTCGTCCCGGCGGGCCATCAGCTCGGGTCGTTCGGTGCGGATCCGTGCACCGGCGCCGACCGCCTCGAGCTCGCACCAGATGCCGAACTGCATCCCCGCCTCGCGGACCTGCTGCGCAAGTCCGGTGATCCCCCCGGGGAACCGCGCGGTGTTTTCCCGCCCCCAGTCGCCGCGCAGCTGCCCCCAGTCGCTGTCCGGCGTCGGCTCGCCGAACCAGCCGGCGTCGAGCACGCAGATCTCGAAGCCCAGCGCCTGCGCGACCTCCGCGTTGGCGAGGAACACGTCGGCGGTGATGCCGCGGTCCTCGTAGGGCCACCAGTGGTTCCACTCGACGGGAATCGCGTCGCTCGCCACCGTGCGCGGCGACCACGTCCGTACGGCGCCGGCGAGGGCGCCGGCCGTGTCGTCGACCGTCTCCCCGGTCGCCAGCACCACGTCCGGGGCGGAGAACGAGTCACCCGGGGCGATCGAGCGGGCGAAGCGCCAGGGCGAGATGCCCGCGGTCACCGCGTCGGGGTGGCCGGCTGGGTCGACCTGCACCCGGATCCGCCAGTTGCCGCTCCAGGCCGGGGCCACGACGACCGCTCCGCCGCCCGATCGGTGCAGAGCACACCAGGGATGCCAGCCGTTCGACGACCGGCCGGTGACCGAGGACAGCTCCACACTGTGTGCCAGGTCGAGGGTCACCGGTTCGAACTCCGATCCCCAGGACGACGTCAGCGCGTGCCCCTGCCACCGGCCGGTCCCGAGCTGCCCGCAGACCGGGTCGGCCGCCGTGACGGTGACTGCGTCCGCCGAACGGTTGTGCAGGTCCAGTCCGACCTCGCTCACCTCGCCCGCGGATGACGCGGTCGTGACGACGGTGAGGGTCGCCCGGAGCCCGCCCGCTCCGACGTCTCCGCGTACGACGACCTCGGTGACACCGTCCCCGAGGGTGCGTTCGGTGGTCGTCGCCCGCCCGAGTCCGCGGTGCTCCACGCCGTCGGCCACCACGTGCGGCGACGAGGACAGGTCGAGCAGCGGGGCCCCGCCCCGGGTGAGCACCAGCGGCACCGACTCAGGCCCACAACTCGTCGAGTGAAGGGAGGGTGACGCGCGCGGCAGTAGCGGCGGCGACGTCGGGCGCGGGCCGGACCGACGTGTCGTGGATGTCGAGGGTGGCCAGCGCATCGTCGGTGAGGAAGCGACTGGCCGGCGCGAGGCTGTGCCGGTCGTCGTGTGCTCGGCGGTGATGCGGCATGCGCAGCGGGGTGTAGAGCGTGAGGTCGTCACGCGCCCGGGTCGTGGCGACGTAGAAGAGCCGGTGTTCTTCGACCAGTCCGTCGTCGGTGGACAGAGCCATGTCGGACGGGAACGCGCCGTCGACGACGTGGATCACGTGCACCGTCGGCCACTCCAGACCCTTGGCGGAGTGCACGGTGGACAGCGTGAGGTAGTCGTCGTCCAGGTGCGGCGGGCCGGCCAGATCGGTGGTGGACGCGGGCGGGTCGAGGGTCAAGGCGGCGACGTAGTCGCCCAGGGTCGGGGCAGCGGCGGCAGCGGAGACCAGTCGGTCGAGGTCTCCCAGCCGCGCCGGGTGGTCGGCGTAACGGCTGACCACGAGCGGTCGCAGCAAGGTGAGGACGGCCGACGCGCGGTCGGCGACCGCCCGGTGGGACCGTGCTTCGGTGAGAGCGGAGAGCGTCGCATCGAGGCGAACCCGGCTGTGTGCCGGAGCCGCCGCCACGACCTCGGGCTGGCGCTCCTCGGCCGCGGCGTCGGCCGGCGCGAGCAGAGTGAGCAGGCCCCGGGCGCGCGCCGGGCCGATGCCGTCGTGCAGTCGGAGCACGCGGTACCAGGCGATCTCATCGGCCCTGTTGTCGAGCAGGCGCAGCCCGGCGAGGAAGTCCTTGATGTGCGCCGCCTCGAGGAACTTCAGCCCCCCGAACTTCACGAACGGCACCCGGCGGGCGGTCAGCTCGACTTCCAGCAGATCGCTGTGGTGACCGGCCCGCATCAGCACCGCCTGGTCACGAAGCCGCTGGCCCGCTTCGGCGGCATCCAACACGGCGTCGGTGACCAGCCTGGCCTCCTCGGGCGCGTCATAGCACCGGACCAGTCGGGCCGGCCGACCTCCGACCCGGTCCGAGTGCAGCCGCAGCGCCATGCCCTCCGTGCTCGGGCGTACGACGTTGGCCAGGTCGAGGAGGGGCTGCCGCGACCGGAAGTTGCGCTCCAGCCGCACCACCGACGCGCCCGGTGTCGACGTCGCGGTGTCGGTGAGGTGGCGGCTGTCGGCGCCGCGGAAGGCGTAAATGGCCTGTGCATCGTCTCCGACCACCGTGAGGCCGCGTCCGTCCGGCCGCAGCAGCCGCACGATGTCGACCTGGATCTGGTTGACGTCCTGGTATTCGTCGACGAGCACGTGGTCCCAACGTTTCGTCAGCGCCGGTCCCACTGCCGGGTCGAGCAGCAGGCTGCGCCAGGCCAGCAGCAGATCGTCGAAGTCCAGCAGCCCGCCCGCGCGCTTGCGCGACACGTAGTCCCGGAACAGCTCGAGGATCAGGTCGGTGTGCGGCTCACACCACGGGAACTCCTTGGCCAGCACCTCCCGCGCCGGACGGCCGGTGTTGACGGCCCGGGAGTAGACGTCGGCCAGGGTGTCCGCGCGGGGGAAGCGTTCGCTGCTCCCGCTCAGGTCGTGTTCGTGGCGCAGCAGGTCGATCAGATCCCGCGCGTCGCCGGCGTCGAGGACCGACAGATCCGGTGCGAGCCCGAGCGTCTGCGCGTGGGTCGACACCAGCTTGTGTGCAACCGCGTGGAAGGTGCCTCCCCACAGCCGGCTGACTGCGGAGCGGTCCCCACAGATCGCCGCCGCCCGGGCGAGCATGTCCTCCGCCGCGCGCCGGGTGAAGGTCAGCAGAAGAACCCGGCCCGGGTCGACACCACGGTCGACCAGCTGGGCGACGCGTGCCACGAGGGTGCGGGTCTTACCCGTGCCGGCGCCGGCCAGCACCACCAGCGGACCATCGCCGTGGGTGGCCGCCGCAAGCTGTGCGTCGTCCAGACCGGCGTCCCATCCCGACTCGAACATCTGTACGACGATACGGCGTCCGCGGCGCCCCGAACGGATCCGCCACGCGATGTTCTAGCCTTCGCTCATGGATCAATACCCACTGGGTGACGTCAAGGTGTCCCGGGTCGGTTTCGGCGCCATGCAGCTGCCCGGCCCCGGAGTGTTCGGGCCGCCGCGCGATCGGGACGAGGCGCTCGCCGTACTGCGCCGGGCGGTCGAGCTGGGAGTCGATCACATCGACACGGCCCAGTACTACGGCCCGGATGTCGCCAACGAGCTCATCCGCGAGGCGCTCCATCCATATCCCGACGGCCTGGCGCTGGTGAGCAAGGTCGGGGGCCGACGCGACGATGTCGGCCACTGGCTGCCCGACGACGAGCCCGACCAGCTGCGCCGCGGCATCGAGGACAATCTGCAGAGCCTCGGCGTCGACCGGCTGGCCGCCGTCAACCTCCGGATGATGGACGACACCGGGCCCGACAGCAGGTTCGACGCGCAGCTCGACGCGATGGCCCGCGCCCGCGACGATGGACTGATCGGCGGCATCGGCCTGAGCAACGTGACCCGCCGGCATCTGCTCCACGCGCTCGACCGCGTCCCCATCGCCTGCGTACAGAATCCGCTGAATCTCGTGGATCGCGCCTCGATGCCGGTCCTGGAGGAATGCTCCACCCGCGGAATCGCCTTCGTACCGTTCTTCCCGTTGGGCTCCGGCTTCACCAGCAGCAATCCGGTGCTGGGCAATGAGCACGTGCTCGCTGCCGCACAGCGGCTGCGTATCACGGTGGCCCAGGTGGCTCTGGCATGGGTATTGAGCCTTGCGCCCAACGTTCTCCTGATTCCCGGCACTTCTACCGTCGCGCATTTGGAGGACAACCTTGCCGTCGCCGACATCCGACTCGACGATCAGGCGCTACGGCAGTTGGCGGGCGCTGCATAGGCGATTGCGGGTGCGGTGGGTCGTGTCACCTGCACATAGGTCTATCGACAGACGTGATTGTTTTTTCTCGATACTCAGTGCGGTGTCGATCGATAACAGGCTATTGGCGCAATCGGGTCAGGAATAAGGCGAGTTTTCCAAACCCGCTTCCCGAATTCGCATAGGGATTACGCTGAGCCGTTATTGACCGCTCGGATCAACGAAATCCGGGACACGTTGAGGTGAGGATAGACATGGCCGACGACCACGGTGACGTACGCCGCAACATGACGCGCAGAGGCTTGCTCACGGCCGGCGCCGCTGTAACTGCGGTCGGTGTAACGGAAGTCATCGCAGCGTCACCGGCATCCGCCGCAACGACACCGTGGAACATCACCGGCAACAGTGGTATCAAAACTGACGGCACGAACTTCCTCGGGACGACCACACCGGCCCCGATCATCTTCAAGACGCGAACGTCGACGACGACCCCGGTCACCGAGCGGATGCGGATGACGCGGGACGGCATGCTCGGGATCGGGATGACCAACCCGACGTCCCAACTCGACATCACGAGCACCCTGTCCATAGCCTCGCGAGCCACGACCAAGAGCACCAGCTCGTCGTCGAACGGAATCGCCGGTGTCGCCGCCGCGGGCACCGGTGTCGCAGGAACCTCGACCAGTCTCTACGGCGTCACCGGAAAGGGCGGCTATGCCGGCGTTCGCGGCGATGCTGCGTCCTATGGCGGCATTTTCGCCAGTTCTGCATCGGGCGGCATCGGTGTCTACGGCTCGGGAAACGGCTACGGGCTCTACGCCACGGGATCCACTTATGGCGGCTTCGGGTCGGGGACCACCTACGGGTTCTACGGGTCGGGCGCGACTGGCGTCAACGGGTCAGGTACGACGACCGGTGTCAACGGCACGACGACGAACGTCAACGGGAATGCGGTCCACGGGACCGGCGGCCAGTACGGCGTACACGGTGAGGGTGGCCGTACCGCCGGCACCCGTGGTGACTCCGGCTACGTCGGTGCGTGGGGGCAGGGCACGACCTACGGCGTCTATGGCCTCGCTACCGACACCGCCAACCAGACCTACGGCGTCTTCGGGCAGGCGTCGAATGCCGCGGCCTTCGGGGTCTGGTCCCAGGGCAATGCCCACGTGGCCGGCACGTTGTCGAAGACGGCCGGGTCGTTCAAGATTGACCACCCGCTCGACCCCGAGCGCAAGTGGTTGCAGCACTCGTTCGTCGAGTCACCCGACATGATGAACGTCTACAACGGCAACGTCGTACTCGACGGCGCCGGGAAGGCCGTCGTCGAGCTCCCGGATTACTTCGACGCGCTGAACACCGACTTCCGCTATCAACTCACGCCGATCGGCGGCAGTGCGCCCATCTACATCGCCAGCAAGGTCAGCGGCAACAAGTTCGGCATCGCCGGCGGCACCCCCGGACTCGAGGTCTCGTGGCAGGTCACCGGTGTCCGTCAGGATGCCTACGCGAAGGCACACCGGATCAAGGTCGAGACGCCCAAGTCGAAGGAGGACCGGGGCACGCGGCAGTTCGTCCCGGCGAATTCGTCGGCGAAGCGGATGAGTGTCGGACCGCCGAAGGCGGACCCGCAAGCTGTCGCGCCCAAGGCACCGGCGATGAAGACTCCGACCCCGCGCTAAGGCCTGCTCGCCGCACGGCCGCCGTATTTGCGCACGCTCCCACCCGGCTTCATCCCGACGGGGTGATGCCGGCGTCGGCACGTCCGGAAAGGCTGGGGCATCGTCCATAGTGGGGCGACGTGGCGGCGGGAGGGTCGATGGTGAGCAGGCATACGTCGAGCGGGGAGCCGGACGCGGAATATACGGTGACCCCGGCCTACACCCAACGGCTCGACCTGCAGCCGATCCCCAAGTTCCGGATGCCGGATGAGGGCACCGAACCGGTGGCCGCCTACCGGCTGATTCACGACGAATTGCTGCTCGACGGCAGTTCCCGGCTGAACCTGGCGACCTTCGTCACGACGTGGATGGAGCCGGAGGCCGACCTGCTGATGGCCGAGGCGTTCGACAAGAACATGATCGACAAGGACGAGTATCCGCAGACCGCGGACATCGAGCGTCGCTGCGTCAACATGGTCGCCCACATGTTCAATGCCGATGCGCGCGGCAACGCCACGGGTACGTCGACGATCGGCTCGAGTGAGGCCGTGATGCTCGCCGGGCTGGCCATGAAATGGAAGTGGCGGTCCCGGCGGGTGGCCGCGAAGCAGCCGACGGACCGGCCGAACATGATTCTCGGATCCAACGTGCAGGTGGTGTGGGAGAAGTTCTGCCGCTACTGGGACGTCGAGCCGCGTTACATACCGATGCAGCCCGGTCGTTACGTCGTCACCCCGGACGAGGTCGTCGAGCGGATCGACGAAAACACCATTGGTGTCGTCGCGATCCTCGGCACCACCTACACCGGCGAATACGAGCCCATCAAGGAGATCCACGACGCGGTCGTCGCCCACAACGAGGCCAACGGGCTGTCGGTGCCGGTGCACGTGGATGCCGCGAGCGGCGGGTTCGTCGCGCCGTTCCTCCAGCCCGATCTCGAGTGGGACTTCCGGCTGCCGATGGTCAAGTCCATCAACGTCTCCGGTCACAAGTACGGGCTGGTCTACCCCGGTGTGGGATTCGTGGTCTGGCGCGAAGCCGAGGATCTCCCCGAGGACCTGGTCTTCCATGTGAACTACCTGGGTGGCGACATGCCCACCTTCACCCTCAACTTCTCCCGGCCGGGCAACCAGATCGTCGGCCAGTACTACAACTTCCTCCGGTTGGGCTGGTCCGGATACCGGAAGGTGATGCAGTCGCTGCGCGAGCTCGCCGTACGCACCGCGAAGCGGGTCGAAGAGGTGGGCCCGTTCACCCTGCTGAGCGACGGTACGGCGATCCCCGTCTTCTCCTTCATGCTCAAGAAGGACGTTCCCTATACCGTCTTCGACGTATCCGAACGGCTGCGGACCGACGGCTGGCAGGTCCCCGCCTACACCATGCCCGACGCCGCCACCGACGTCGCGGTGATGCGGGTCGTGGTCCGCGAAGGATTCAGCTACGACCTCTCCGAGGCGCTGATCGACTCGCTGAAGAATGCCGTCGACTTCCTCACCAAAAATCCTCCCCGGGCGTCGACGGCCCGGCCCGGTTTCAGCCACACGTAGCAGCCGTCGTGAACGGCTCGTTCTTCGGGCTGGCGATCATCGCCGCGCTGAATCCGAAACTGCTCGGCATCGATCTGCTGCTGATCGAAAACCGACGGCCGCAGATGATGTTCCTGTTGTTCCTGATCGGTGGAGCGGGCCTGAGCCTGTCCCTCGGCCTGCTCGACGTCCTTCTCCTGCACGCCGACGAGGTCAAGGCCCAGGGGCAAGCCAGTGCGACTCTCGAGCTCGCCGTCGGCATCCCGCTCATCCTCATCGGTGCCGTGATCGCCGCGAACCGGTTGCCCGCGTGGCGACCGAGCCGATGGCAGCGCCCCGGATCGATCGAGCGCAAGAAGCGGGAGAGTCGGGCTCAGCGAGCGCTGCGCAACCCACGTCCCGGCGTTGTCGTGCTGGTCGGCGCGCTGATGGGTACGCCGGGCGCCGCCTACATCACGGAGATGCACCATCTGATCAAGGGCACCCTGCCGACGGGGACCCAGATCGCCGCTGTGGTCGTCTTCGTCGCGATCCAGTTCGCCCTGGTGATTGTTCCGCTGGTGTTCCTGCTGATCTGGCCGGAGCGCACCAGGTCCGCGCTCCGCACGGCGACCGTGTGGCTCACCGGCCATGTCCGACTGCTCATCGCCGGCGTCGCGCTCGGCGTCGGGACCTACATGGCGGTCAGCGGCTTCCTCCGCCTCAGCTGAGTCCTTAGGTCCCGGTCGGCGGGGTCAGCGGAAGGCTGACCAGAAAGCGGGTGTCTCCCGGAACGGACTCCACCCGCAGGTCGCCGTGGTGCTTCTTCACGACGATCCGCCACGAGATGTCGAGTCCGAGCCCGGTGCCTTCGCCCACCGGTTTGGTGGTGAAGAAGGGCTCGAAGATGCGGTCCCGGATGTCGTCGGGGACGCCCGGCCCGGTGTCCCCGAATTCGACGAGCGCCTGGTCGCGGTCGAGGGACGTCCGTACGGTCAGCGTGCCCTTGCCATCCATCGCCGACACGGCGTTGTCGATGAGATTCGTCCACACCTGATTGAGCTCGGCGGCGTAGGCGGGGATCGGGGGCAATGTGCGGTCGTAGTCCTTGATCACCGAGATGCCGGCTCCGATCTTGCCGCCGAGCATCAGCAGGGTGCTGTCGAGCATCTCGTGCAGGTCGACCACCTGGTAGGGCGCCCGGTCGAGTTGTGAATACTGCTTGGCCGCGCCGACGAGGGACGAGATGCGGGCCGTGGAATCCTCGATCTCGTTCATCAGCAACTCGGTCTGAATGGTGTAGCTCAGCCAGCGCACGGCGCCGGGAAGAATGTCGTCGCCGACCGCGACGGCCACCTCCTCGAGCCAGGGAATGTCCAGTCCCGCCTGCACGAAGCCGGACGCGATGTCCCAGCTTTCGGTGATGCCGTGCTCGTCCATCCAGTCGGCGAGCTCGTCCTCACGGTCGGACGCCTCCATCGGGCTGAGCTCAGGCGCTTTGGGCACGCGTTCGACCGCGGCCTCCTGCAGCTTGACCAGCTTCTCGAGGCAGCTCCGGTCGATCGACCCGTTCGCGATGCCGCCGAGCTTGTGCCGCATCCCCGCGACCCGCTCCCGCAGCGCTGAGGTCGCGCGGCTGGCGGCGGCCGCCGGGTTGTTGAGCTCGTGCGTGAGCCCGGCGGAGAGCGAGCCGAGCGCGAGCAGCCGCTCGCGCTGGCCGACGGCCTGCTGGGTGTTCTTGATGCCGAAGAACAGCCCCTCGAGCATGTGCACGGCCATCGGGAACCAGTCCCGCATCATCTGCGCGAAGACCACGGCGTCGAGCACGAAGAACCGCGTGGGGACCGATACCCGCAGTGAGTTGTTGTAGATCTGCGGCACCTGGTCGCCGAGATAGGACTGGAAGGCTCCCGCGTAGACCCCCGGATCGGAGGTGCGGTTGACCTCGATGTCGTCGGCGCCGACCCGGCGTTCCAGCACCACGGTGCCTTCGAGCATGACGTAGAAGCACGTCGCCGCGTCGCCTTCGGAATAGACCTGGCCCGGCTCGACGAGTTCCACCCGCCCGTTGTCGCACAGCCAGTTCAGCTGGTCGGGGGTCAGCTTCTCGAACAGGAACAGGGAACGCAGTTCGTCGACGTCGCAGCGCAACGGCTGAACCTGCTCGGTCATAGCCTCTCCAGGTATCGGTGCACAAGCATCACAGCCATCGCGCCTTCCCCGACCGCCGAGGCGACCCGCTTGGCCGACTCGGCCCGGGCGTCGCCGGCCACGAACACTCCGGGCACGCTGGTTTCAAGGTGGTACGGCGCCCGGTCCAGGTCCCATCCCCGGGGCAACCGGCCCTCGACGGCCAGGTCGGGCCCCGCCACGACGAAGCCGCGCTCGTCGCGAATGACCACTCCGTCCAGCCAGTCGGTGAGCGGGGCGGCGCCGATGAAGACGAACAGCCATTGGGCGTCGACCATCTCGGTGGCGCCGGTGGCGGTGTCGTGGAGGGTCAAGCGCTCCAGGTGATCCGCGCCGTGCGCCTGCACGACCTCGGTGCAGGTGCGGACGGTGATCTCCGGGACGTCCTCGATCTGCTTGATCAGGTAATGGGACATGGACCGCTCGAGGGACCGGCCCCGCACCAGGATCGTCACGGACTTGGCTCCGCGGGCCAGGAAGACCGCGGACTGCCCGGCGGAGTTTGCGCCGCCGACGATGTAGACGTCCTGGCCGAGGCAGCCGGCCGCCTCGGTCAGCGCCGATCCGTAGAACACCCCGCGGCCGGTCAGGTCGTCGAGCCCGGACGCGGCCAACTGTCGGTAGGCGACTCCTGTCGCCAGGATGACCGAGTGGGCGTCGATCGCGTCGCCGTCGGCGAAGCGGACGCTGCGGGCGGAGCCCTTGACGTCGAGCCCGACGACGTCGCGGGTCGTGAGGACCTCCGCACCGAACCGGACCGCCTGGCGCCGGGCCCGGTCGGTCAGCTGTGCGCCGGACACGCCGTCCGGGAAGCCCAGGTAGTTTTCGATCCGCGAGCTCTGTCCCGCTTGTCCGCCGGTGGCCAGCCGCTCGACCAGGACGGTGCGGAGTCCCTCCGACGCGCCGTAGACCGCTGCGCCGAGGCCGGCCGGGCCGCCGCCGATGACGACGAGGTCGTAGAAATCCTTCGAGGGAGTGGTCGCGAGGCCGACGTGGGCGGCGAGATCGGCGTCGCTCGGCTCCACCAGCGCGTCACCCTCGGGGGTGATCACGACCGGCAGCGTGAGCCCGTCGGCGCCGGCGGCGGCAAGGAGGCGTTCGCCCTCGGGTTCGTCCGACGAGTACCAGCGATAGGGCACCTGGTTGCGGGCGAGGAACTCGCGGACCTCGGAGGATCGGCGCGACCACCGGTGGCCGACCATCTTGATCTCCGGGACCGGCCGGTAGTCCGCGTCGAGCCACGCGTCGAGCAGACCGTCGACCACCGGGTAGAGCTTCTCCTCCGGCGGGTCCCACGGCTTGAGCAGGTAGTGATCGAGATCGACGACGTTGATGGCGTCGATGGCCGCGCCGGTGTCGGCGTACGCCGTCAGCAGGACGCGCTTGGCGCCCGGATAGACGTCCATCGCACGCTCGAGGAACTCGATTCCGTTCATGTTCGGCATGCGGTAGTCCGCGAGGATCACGGCCACCAGGTCGCCGCGGAGCTTCATCTCCCGGAGTGCGTCCAGCGCGGAGGCACCGGACTCGGCACGCACGATCCGGTGCGTCTCTCCGTACTTGCGCCGGAGGTCCCGGGCGACGGCGCGCGACACCCCGGGGTCGTCGTCGACGGTCATGATCGCGATCCGCGCGCTGTCTGCCGGCCGGGTCATGTCAGGCGGCCTGGGTCCCGGAACATCCCTCGATGGTCTCACGCTCACGCCATGCTCGGCCGCGGGAATTGGGTTCGCCAAGGCCTCGCCCGCTGATACCGTCTGGGCATGTCAGCCAGCTCCTGACCCATTTGCGCACGCGGCATTCGACGTCGCGTGATCCACGCCGTCAGGAGCCCGATCCATGTTCGCCGCTCTGCTGTGGCGCCCGCGCCGGCCCGCAGATCCCACCCGCACCTATTACGCCGTCACCGGCTGGTCGTCGCTGCTCTTCGCGCTGACCTTCACCCTCAACCTGGTCTACTACGCCACCGACGTCTCGCTGAGTCCGCTGCAGATGGTGCTGGTCGGGACGGTCCTGGAAGCGGTCTGCTTTCTCTTCGAGACGCCCACCGGGATCGTCGCCGACCTCTACAGCCGTCGCCTTTCGATCATCATCGGGCTGGCGCTGATCGGCGCCGGCTTCGTCCTGCAAGGAGCCGTGCCGACGTTCGGTGCGGTGATCGGCGCGCAGGTGTTGTGGGGTATCGGGGTTACCTTCACTTCAGGCGCGACGCAGGCGTGGATCACCGACGAGGTCGGTGAGGAGCACATCGCGCACGTTTTCACCCGGGGCCAACAGTGGGAACTCGCGGCAGGCGTGGTCGGCACGGTCGCCGCGGGCGCACTCGGGTTGATCAGTCTGCGGGTGCCGATGCTCGTGTCCGGTGCCGGGTTCCTGGCCCTCACGGCCGCGATGCTGGCGGTCATGCCAGAGGCCCATTTCACCCCGACGCCCCGGGCAGGGCGGGGGACCTTCGGCCATATGGCGTCGTCGTTCGTCCGCGGCGCGAAGATCGTCCGTCGCGGCCAGATGGTGCGGTGGTTCTTTCTCGTCAGCCTGATCGTGGGGTTGTCGAGTGAGGCCGTCGACCGGCTGTGGACGCTGCGGATCCTGGACTTCGGCCTGCCCGAGCTCTTCGGGACCAGAAGCCCTGCGGTGTGGTTCACCGTGTTCGCCCTGATCGGGATGCTGCTCTCGCTGTTGACGTCGCTCGTCGTCAACCGCGTCTCCCCCGAACGGGTCAATTCACTGCACCCCAACCGGTTGCTAGCGCTGCTCGGCGCCGCGCAGGTCGTCGGAATTCTCGGTCTCGCCCTGGTGGGCAACCTCTGGCTCGCGCTCGCCGGCCTGTGGCTGCGCTCTGCGGCCGTGGCGCTGGCACAGCCGATCCAGGCGGCCTGGTTGAACCGCCTCATCGCCTCCGAGGCCCGCGCGACGGTCCTGTCGATGAACAGTCAGGTCGACGCCGTCGGGCAGATCGCCGGAGGACCACCGCTGGGCGTGCTCGCCAACCGGACGTCGGTGAGTGCGGCGCTGGTGACGTCCGCCGTCGTCCTCTCGCCCGTCGTACTCATCTACGCGCGGCTGCGACCGTCGCGGAAGCCCACCGAGCCTGCGGCGGTCGAGCGTCATTCCGCGTCAACGTGACGTTGATGCGGCTAGAGCGCTTGAACGTGACGTTCAAGCGGAATGGGGTCGCTGAGCCGGTTAGTTCTGGCGGGCGAAGGCCTGGATCGCGAGCGGGTGGTCGGCCGGGAGGATGACGGCCCGGTGGTCGCTCTGCGCCAGCGCGACCGCATCCCCGGCCGGCGTACCGTGCCGGGCGAAGACCAGCCGGGCCCGTCCGTCCCCCGATCCCCGCGGCGCGAGCGGTGTCACCGCGCCGTGCGAGCCGTCGGGCAGCGTGACCCACAGCTGGAAGTCGGTGAAGCGCAGGAAGTCGCCGGCCTTCACCGGCAGCGGGTAATGATGCTCACCGGGAACCGCCGGCAGGATGCCCTGGTGGTCGGCCTTGGAGAGCGGCACGCAGCTGTTGAACAGCGAGTCGGTCCAACGTCCGACGGTCGTCGCATCCGTGATCGGCGTCGACAGGATCTCCTCGGCGTGCGCGTAGCCGAGGTCGGCCAGCGCGGGCAGGGTTGCGGGAAATGCGCCGATCAGTTCGACGGCGTCTTGGCGCAGCCGTTCGACCTTGGCCGGGTCAGCGCAGAACTGCATGCTCCACTCGATGCCGGCGCGGGCCAGGAAGAGTCGCCAGCCGCTCGATCCGTGCACCCATAGGCTCCCGCCGTGGTGCATCTCCCACGGTCCGGGCCCGTACGGGTAGCCGTCCGGTGCCAGGGTTTCGAGGATCCGGTGCGTGGTCCGCTTGGCGGCGGTGAAGAACGTCGAGTCCTTGCGCTGGGGGTGATCGACGACGAACACGCTCCAGCCGTAGTTCTCGGTGTTCGTGGTGTGCGTGCCGGACCCGGTTTGCGTCATGTCGGCTCCCTCCGTCCTCCGAGTTTGACCGGTTTTCCGTCCCGGAGGGCGCACAACGGCCGGGAAGGTCGGCCGAATCCGGCGGATCTGCCCGATCGGTCCACCCGGCTTCGAGGGCTGAGCGGGGTCGGGGCTGGTTCGGGGTCGGCATCGACGGCGGGCATCATCGGACGCCGTACTCGCAAATCTGGCGCACTTTTGCGAGTAGAGCGCCCGATGTCGATCGGCCTACCCGCTCGGAATGCCGGCCTGGGCATCATCGTGCGCCGTACTCGCAAATGGGGCCCGATCATGCGAGTAGGACGCACGATGTCGGGCGGTTGCTCGGCGCCGGCACCCACGGCGGCGATCGTCGAGGCCCGTGGCGCGGCAGGTTTGCCCGATAGTGTCGGCCGATGGGTCGCGGCGACGGGAAGGTCCTGACCCCGCGCGCCCTCAACCG
>DASXJE010000063.1 GCA_036497565.1 Mycobacteriales bacterium | reverse complement strand
CGCACCACGACGACGACCGCGCCGACGCCCTGCGCGCGCTCGGCGCCGACGTCGTCGTTGGTGACCTCACGCGGCCAGCAGATGTCGCGACGGCCCTCGACTCGGTCCAGCGGATGTTCTTCAGCATGAGCCTGGCACCGTCCTACCTCGAGGCCTCCGCCACAGTTGCGACGGTGGCCCGTGCCGTCGGCGACCTGGATGCACTCGTCGCCATCTCCCAGATGACCGTGTCCCAGATGGACGCGCTCAGCATGAGCGAGTCACACCATCAGCGGCTGCACTGGCTATCGGAGCAGGTGCTTAACTGGTCTGGGCTTCCGGTCGTACACGTTCGCCCGACTGTCTTCCTGGACAGTCCGTTGTTCACGACCCTGGCCGCACGCTCCATTGCCGGCAGCGGCACCATCCGGCTCCCATTCGGGACCGGTCGCACCTCGCCGGTCACGACCGACGACGTCGCGCGGGTTGTCGCTGCTATTCTGACCGACCCGGGGCCGTACATCGGCCGGGTCTTCGAGCTGACCGGCCCCCGGTCGCAGGACATGAACGGCGTCGCCGAAGAGTACGCCCGCGCGCTGAGCAGACCGGTTACCTACGTCGACGTCCCGTGGGAGACGTGGGCCGGGCAAGTGCTCTCACGCGCCGGGCTCGGATCGTACGTCGATGAGCATATCGCCACCATGGCCCGGCTGCATCGCGAGAACCGGTATGACCGCGTGACCGCCACGGTCGAGGAAATCACCGGCCGGCCCGCGGAGCCCGTCGAGGAGTTCGTCGCGCGGCACAGCGACCTGTTCGCCGGGTGACGTACAGCAGCGAACTACAGCAACCAGCCGGCCGAACCATCCATCATGCGACCGGCGCAGCCTCTCCGGCCTCGGAAGACGCCAGTCGCGACCATCCGCCGATTGCTACGGATCAGAAGGCAAGCCGGCGGCCTCCAGCCGCAGCCGCTCGCGCCGCTGCTGCCCGGCGGGCGTGTATCCGCCCCGTTGCGCATACCGCATGCCCCGGTCATACAGTTACCGCACGTGCCGGGCCACACGGTGCAGGAATGACAATCGCCAGAATTCTCGAGCTCCTGTGGTCGACGACCGGCACGTCTCAGATTGCCTGGCGGCGTCGGCAGTCCCGCAACGGCGCCAAGCGGGATGGCCGGGCGCTTTCCTTGTGCGTTAAGCCCGGCCCTAGGCCGGGCCGGCGAGGCGTCCAGAGCTACGCTCGTAACGACCTGAGTTCACCGTTTCGACATGCTTCGGAGTAGCCAGTGACGCAGACCCCGACCTATCAGGTGACCGATCCCGCGACCGCGGAGGTCACCGAGACCTTTCCCTTCGCCACTGACGCGGAGGTCGAGCAGGGCCTGGCTGACGCGGCGGCCGCGTTCGCGCAGTGGCGCAAGAGGCCTGTCGCCGAGCGCGCCGCGATCGTCAAGAAGGTAGGCGAACTGTTCGCGGAACGCGCTACCGAACTCGCTGCGCTCATTACCAAGGAGATGGGCAAGCGGCCGAAGGAAGCGGTCGGCGAGGCCCAGTTCTGCACCGACATCTTCGGCTACTACGCCGACAACGGCCCCGGGTTGCTGGCCGATAAGCCGCTGCCCGGCCACGACTCAGCGCGCGTGGAGTACCTTCCTATCGGTCCGGTGCTCGGCATCATGCCCTGGAACTATCCCTACTACCAGGTTGCCCGGTTCGCCGCTCCCAACCTGGTCGCCGGCAACACGGTCATTCTCAAGCACGCGGAGAACTGTCCCACCTCCGCCCTCGCGATTGCGCAGATCATGCGGGACGCAGGCATCCCCGAGGGCGTCTACGTGAACATTTTCGCGACGCACGAGCAGGTCGCGGCGATGATCGCCGACAAGAGGCTGCGCGGCATCTCGCTGACCGGGTCGGAGCGGGCGGGCACCAGTGTCGCGGAGACGGCGGGCCGGAACCTGAAGAAGGTCGTCCTCGAGCTCGGCGGGTCCGACCCGTACATCATCCTCGACAGCGACGACGTGGACGCGGCCGCCAAGACCGCGTGGGTCACCCGGATGGAGAACGTCGGCCAGGCATGCAACTCCAACAAGCGGATGATCGTCATGGAAGATCTGTACGACGACTTCGTCGCCGCCCTTGTCAAGCGTGCCGCCGCGGCGACGCCGCGCGGGCCGGGCGACGACTCCCCGCGCTCCTACAGCCCGATGGTCTCCCGGAAGGCCGCGGAGAACCTGCGTGCCCAGGTCCAGGACGCGGTGGGCAAGGGTGCGACCTTGCACGTCGGCGGCACGCTCGGAGACGGCGAGGGCGCGTATTTTGCCCCGGCCGTGCTCACCGGGGTCACACCGGACATGCGCGCCTACACCGAAGAGCTGTTCGGGCCCGTCGCGGTCGTCTACAAGGTCAACGGCGATGACGAGGCCGTGAAGATCGCCAACGCGGTCGACTACGGCCTCGGCGGCGCGGTCTGGTCCACGGACACCGAACGCGCGACCCGGGTCGCCGAACAGCTCGACGTTGGCATGGCCAACGTGAACACGCCGGCGGGCGAGGGTGCTGACCTGCCGTTCGGCGGGACGAAGCGCTCTGGC
>DASXJE010000062.1 GCA_036497565.1 Mycobacteriales bacterium | reverse complement strand
TACGGACCACCACCTCGGCGGGCACCATGTAGCCGGGTAGTTCCTGCCGCAGGCGTGCGGTCACCGCGGCCGGGTCGAAGCCGGCGGGATCGGAGGGTGTCACGACGAGGACGATCCGTTGGCCAAGTGCCTCGTCCTCGACGCCGAGCGCGACGGCATCGTGGACCAGGCCAGTCTCGTACGCCACTTCCTCGACCTCTTGCGGGCTGACCCGATACCCCGATGTCTTGATCATGTCGTCACGCCGTCCGACGAAGTACAGGAAGCCCTCCTTGTCGCGGACGACGACATCGCCGGACCAGACCGCCAGCTCGGGCGTACACAGCTCGACCGGACGGTTCGGCGGCGGCCGGAACCGCTCGGCCGTGCGCTCAGCGTCATTCCAATAACCCAGCGTGACAAGCGGGCCTCGGTGCACCAGCTCACCCGGCTCGCCCGGACCACAGAGGCCGCCGTCCTCCCGGACCACGAGGATCTCGGCGTTCGGGATGGCCTTGCCGATTGAATCGGGCCGCCGGTCGACCTCCCGGGGATCGAGGTAGGTGGAGCGGAACGCCTCTGTGAGGCCGTACATCAGGTATGGCGCCGCGGCCGGGAAGATCGCTCGCAGTTGTTGCAGGGTAACGCGCGGGAGTCGCCCCCCAGTGTTTGCGAAGTAGCGCATCCCGGCCACGGCCTCGGACGGCCATGCCTGGCCTGCGAGCTGGATCCACAGCGACGGTACGCCCACCAGTCCGGTGATACGGTGCTCCGCGCACATCCGGACGACATCCCCCGGTAGCAGGTAGTCGGCGAGCACCACGTGGGCGCCGACGCAGAAGCCGGTTGTCAACTGGCTCAGTCCGGCGTCGAAGCTCAGCGGGAGAATGGCCAGGATCCGGTCCTCTGCCGTATTGTTCAGGTAAGTGCTGACGCTCTCCGCGCCGACGACGAGGTTGCGGTGCGACAGCACGACGCCCTTCGGGGCCCCGGTGCTCCCCGACGTGTAGAGGATCGCGGCCACATCCGTGTCGACGCCGCCGGTCGGAGGACACGCGGCCTGGCTCGCGCGCTCGACGACCTCCGACCAGGGGAGCACGCGGTAACGGGCTTCCTCGTCCTCAGCAACCGAGTCGCCCAGCACGAGGACGTGGGAGAGTGACTTGCAGGCGGCGAGCTCAGCGCGCAGGGCTCGCAGCCGGTCCGTGGAGGTCACCAGTACCCGCACGGCGCAGTCGTCGAGAATGTGCCTCACTTGCCTGGCCCGCAGCACGGGATTCACCGGGACGAACACGCCACCGGCCCGCGAGCAGGCGAGCAGCGACACGACGGTCTCGATCCTCTTGTCGAGGAAGACCGCGACGCGCTCGCCACCATCGAGCCCGAGGTCGCGCAGGCCGGCGGCCGCGAGCTCCGTCCGCTCATGCAGATCGGTGTAGGAGATCGTGGTCGTCCGCGCGGTCAGGGCGGGCGCGCCTGGGTTGCGTTGGGCGGACCTCGCGACGAGGTCCGGCAACCGGATGATCATTTCGGCGGATTCCTTTCTGTTCCTTTTGCCTGGCAGCCGACGAGTCCCAGCCCTCTGTGCTGTTCGTCGGCGCAGGCGCCGCCGGACCCTGATGGGCTGCGCGCGCTACT
>DASXJE010000061.1 GCA_036497565.1 Mycobacteriales bacterium | reverse complement strand
GTGAGGTCGGGGTCGCAGTTGAGTGCGAAGCCGTGCATCGTCACGCACTTGCTGACCCGTACGCCGATCGCGGCGACCTTGCGATCCGGGCCGCGGTCGTCGGCGGTGACCCACACGCCGGTGCGGCCGTCGACCCGGGTGGTGGCGAGACCGAGTTCGGCGCAGGCATCGATGAGGACCGCCTCGATCCGGCGCACGTAGGCGACCACATCGATCGGGCGGGGAAGGGCCAGGATCGGGTAGCCGACGAGCTGTCCCGGTCCGTGCCAGGTGATCTTGCCGCCGCGGTCGACGTCGATCACCGGGGCGCCGTCGGTCGGCCGCTCCCAGGGCTCGGTACGCCGTCCGGCCGTGTAGACCGGCGGGTGCTCGAGCAGCAGGACGGTGTCCGGCCCGGTGCCGGCGACGCGGGCCGCGTGCAGCTCCCGCTGGTGCGCCCAAGCCTCTTCGTAGGAGACCTTTCCGGCGCTGATCACCGTCAGTTCACTCACCCGACCGACAGTACGCCGACCACCCTGCGGCGGCCGCAGGCTCCCGACGGACGGGTGTCCGGACCGACCGGTACCTTGACATTCACGCGGGATTTGACGTTGTCACCGACGGGGGGATCCGCCAGATGTCCGTGCTCAAACGGCTTGCGACGATGCCGGCCGGGCGTCGTACCAAATGGGTGCTGCTGGTCGTGTGGATCGCGATCGCGGTCGTCGCCGGGCCGCTCGCCGCCAAGCTCAACGGCATCGAGAAGAACGACGCCGCGGCATACCTGCCGAGCAGCGCCCAGTCGACCCGCGCGCTCGACCTGCAGAAGAAGTTCCAGGCCGAGGACACCCTGCTGGCGATCGTGATCTACCAGCGGTCCGACGGCGTCACGCCGGCCGACGTCGCGCGCGCCAAGGCCAACCTCGCCACGATCCTGCAGCAGGGCTACATCGACCGGTCCGCGGCGGCCGCACCCGGCGGCAACCGCGCTTTCTACGGCCCTATCCCGTCCCGGGACCACAAGGCGCTCGAGCTGATCGTGCCGGTGAAGGCGGCCAACGGGCTGCCGCTGGACAAGTACGTCGACAAGCTGCGGTCGATCACCCGGGGCAGCGGCGGATTGCAGGTCCACGTCGCCGGGCCGGCCGGCTCGCAGGCCGACAGTCTCAAGGCCTTCCTCGGCATCGACACGACGCTGCTGCTCTTCGCGGGCATCGTCGTCATCGTCATCCTGCTGATCGTCTACCGCAGCCCGGTGCTGTGGCTGGTGCCGGTGATCTCCGCCGCGTTGTCGGTGGTGCTCGCGCAGGCGGTCAACTACCTGCTCGCCAAAAACGCCGGCCTCACCGTCAACGGGCAGAGCGCCGGCATCCTCTCCGTGCTGGTCTTCGGCGCCGGCACCGACTACGCCCTCCTCGTCGTCTCCCGCTACCGCGAGGAACTGCACAACCACGAGGACAAGCACGAGGCGATGGCGTTCGCCCTGAGGCGTACGTCGCCGGCCGTCGTCGCCTCCGCGGGCACGGTCATCATCAGCCTGCTCTGCCTGCTGGTCTCCGAGCTCAACTCCAACCGCGGGCTCGGCGTCGTCTGCGCGGTCGGCATCGCCTGCGCCTTCCTCGCCATGTCGACGTTCCTGCCGGCCCTGCTCGTCATCGGCGGCCGGCGCATCTTCTGGCCACTGGTCCCGCGTTACGGCGTACCCAGCCATCAGGACACCGGAGTCTGGAGCAGGGTCGGCCGCACGGTGGGCAGCCGGCCGCGGGTGATCTGGGTCGGTACGGCGCTCGCGCTCGGTGTGCTGTGCATCGGGCTGGCCTCGCTCGACACCGGCGGGTTGAGCAACGCCGGACAGTTCCGCAGCACGCCGGACTCGGTCGCGGGCGCGCGGGTCATCGACGCGCACTACCCGGCCGGCGGCGGCAACCCGATCGTCGTGATCGGGCGCACCGCCGGAGCCGCGGGCCTGCCGGCCGCCATCAGGTCGACCGACGGTGTCGCCGCGGTCTCGCCGTCGCGCCAGGTGCGCGGCTACACCGAGATCCAGGCGACCTTGTCCGGTGCGCCGGACAGCCAGTCGGCGTTCGACACGATCCGGCGGTTGCGGGCCGCGGTGGGAAAGGTGCCGGGCGCCGACGCGGTCGTGGGCGGCACGACCGCGATCAACCTCGACGTGGAGGATTCTGCGCGCCACGACCGTGATCTGGTGATCCCGATCGTGCTCGGCGTCGTGTTCGTCGTCCTCTGCCTGCTGCTGCGTGCGGTGGTCGCGCCGCTGCTGCTGATGGCGACCGTGGTGCTGTCCTTCGCGTCCGCGCTGGGCATCGCCGGCTTCTTCTTCGCCCACGTCTTCCACTTCGACGGTGCGGATGCCGGGTTCCCGTTATTCGTCTTCATTTTCCTCGTGGCACTCGGGATCGACTACAACATCTTCCTGATGACGCGGGTGCGCGAGGAGACACTCACTCGCGGCACCAGACGCGGGACGATCCGTGGGCTCACCGTGACTGGCGGAGTGATCACCTCGGCCGGCGTGGTGCTCGCGGCCACGTTCTCGGTGCTGGCCGTGCTCCCGCTGGTGCAGCTGATCGAGGTGGGGTTCGCGGTCGCTGTCGGCGTGCTGCTCGACACGTTCGTCGTGCGCTCGGTGCTGGTGCCGGCGCTGGCCATCGACATCGGCCGGCTGATCTGGTGGCCGAGCCACCTGTCGCGCGCCGACGTCGACGCGAAGGCCGAGCGGGCCACCGACGTCGAAGCCGCCCCGGTGCGCTAGTTGTCGGCCAGTCGCCGGGTGGGGAGGCGCGTCTCGACGGCGGCGCCGTCCGGCCCGCGCCGTACCTCGTAGGCGAAGGC
>DASXJE010000060.1 GCA_036497565.1 Mycobacteriales bacterium | reverse complement strand
CTCGAGGTCACCCTGAGCTACGACCGGGACGCCGGCGTGCTCGACCTCGGCTGCCTCGACCCGACCGGCTTCCGCGGAACGTCCGGCGGCGCCCGCGACCGGTTCGTCATCGGTACGACGGCCGCGACACCGGGCTACCTGCCCGGCCCGCTCCCGGGCGGCACCTGGCAGGTCATGTTGGGTCTGCACCGGATCCCGGCCGCCGGACTGCCTTACGAAGTGACCGCCCGTGGCGGCGCGGTGCGCATCGACCAGCCGGCCGCACCACCGCCGACGCCGGAGCGGCCACCGGGCCGGGACCTGCCCGCACCGGCCGGGATGCGCTGGCTCGCCGGCGACCTGCACGCGCACACGCTGCACTCCGACGGCTCCCGGACGATCGACGAGCTCGCCTGCCTCGCCGTCGCCGCCGGCCTGGACTTCCTGGCCGTCACCGACCACAACACCACCAGCCATCACCCTCACCTCGCGGCGGTCGGTGCCCGACACGGGATCACCCTGCTACCCGGCCAGGAGGTGACGACCGACACCGGCCACGCCAACGTCTTCGGCGACGTCGGCTGGATCGACTTCCGCGAGCCGGCACAGGCGTGGGTCGACACGGCCGCGGCTCGCGGCGCGCTGATGTCGATCAACCATCCGCTCGCCGGTGACTGTGCCTGGCGTCAGCCGCTGGACCGGAGGCCGCCGCTCGCCGAGGTCTGGCACTGGAGCTGGCTCGACACCCGGTGGGGCGGTCCGGTGGCGTGGTGGGAGGCATGGGGCCTGGACGTCGTACCCATCGGCGGCAGCGACTTCCACGACCCGGCCCAGGGCCGCTCGCCCGGCTCGCCGACCACCTGGGTGCTGTGCGAGGACGACGGTGTCGACGCGGTGCTGGCCGGGCTGACGGCCGGTCGGACGGCAGTGGCGGCCGGTCGGGAGGCGCCGGTGCTGCTGCGCGTCGGCGACGAGCTGATCGCGCTGGGCGCGGACGGCACGCTGCTCGTCGGCCCCGACGGTCGGCGGCGCCCGGTGCACGGCGACCGGTTCAGTGTCGGCGCCACCGCGGGCCCGCACCGGTTGGACACCCACGACGGCGGAACGATCGCCCTCTGCACCTGATCGCCCGACCGAAGAGGACCGAGGAAGCAGGTAGCACGTGCTGACGGACACCGACGTCGATCGGTTGCTCGCCTTCGCCGAAGAGCTCGGCGGGTGGGCGATCGACCGGATCAGCGCGCACCGGCCGACGCAGGTGACGACCAAGACGGGGCCGGCCGACCTGGTCACCGAAACCGACCGCGAGGTCGAGACCCACGTACGTGCCGAGATCTCGGCCCGCTGGCCTGGACACCAGATCGTCGGTGAGGAACTCGGCGCGAGCGCTCCGTCCGCCGCCGGCGAGGTCTGGTACGTCGACCCGGTCGACGGCACAACGAACTACGCGCACGGGTTGCCGTGGACGTCGTTCAGCCTGGCCCTCGCCGACCCGTCCGGGCCGGTCGTCGCGGTGGTCGCCGACCCCGACCGGCGCGAAATCTTCAGCGCGGCGCGCGGTCGCGGGGCGCGGTGCAACGGCGAGCCGGTCCGCTGCTCACGGGCGACCGATCTGGCCGGCGAGGTCGTGCTCACCGAGTGGGCCGGGCACCGGCCGTGGCCGGGGATGGAGCAGATGCTCGCGACACTGTCCGCGGCCCAGGTCAGCACCCGGATCATGGGCTCCTCGGCGCTGTCGCTGGCCGCTGCCGCGGCAGGTCGGGCCGCGGGAGTGGTGCTGGGCAGCTTCAACACCTGGGACGTTCTGGCCGGCGTACTCATCGCGCAGGAAGCCGGGGCGCGGCTCGTGGGCCGCGACGGCGGAGCTCTCCCGGCCGTGCCGGACGACTCTGTTCCGGGACTCCTCGCCGCCGGACCCGCGGTGGCCGAGCAGATC
>DASXJE010000059.1 GCA_036497565.1 Mycobacteriales bacterium | reverse complement strand
GGCAGGTGAATCAGGCGCAGCAGCCCGGTGCGCCGCTCCACCAGGGTGCCGACCGCGGAGCGCCCGCCCCGACCGATGATCAGGTCGCCCTCCCAGTCGCCGAGCCGGCCACGGTCCTCGACCTCGGGTGGGCGTTGGTCGCTGGCGCGGCGAATGGTTTCCGTCGCACACAACACCGATGGCAATACGGTCAAGTCCACGAAGACTCACCAGCGACGCCGGGTCGCTCTCGATGACGTCGCTGTCGAGATGCTGACCGCCTTCAAGGAACAAAGAGTCGAGCTGTGCGCGAGCCTCGGGGCCGACCACAACGAGGAGGCCTTCGTCTTCGGCACCTCGCCAGACGGTTCGGTACCCCTACGACCCAGGACCGCGAGCCGGCGCTTCCGCCGGCTCGCAGAGCGCCTCAGGCGCAACCCGCCCTTGCGGCGCTCCAGTCCGCGAGACCGAGCCTCGACCTCTACGGGCAGAGGAAACCTCACTCTGGCAGGCGCGCGTCGACGGTCACACCGGATGGTCATACAGCGCGTGAGTGCGGTCAGCAAGCTCCGCGACGCGCTCAAGCAGTTCTCGCGGATGCGTGATATCAATCAGCGGGCCGAGAGAGAGCACATCGGATAGGACGTGTTCGAGCGAGTGCAATCTGACCGTCACCTCGACCCAGTTACGCGAATCCGCGACCGTATCCGCTTGCGGCCGAAGTGGTTGCAAACGTCCGAGCAGCCATGACCACCAGCAGTACGAACGAGTGATGGTTACATTCCCAAAGCTCAGGTTTAGCCGCAGGAGCGACGATACAAAGCGACATCGGCGTCCCAGCCGTTAAATTCCCACCGGAGGCCTTCGAATTCCAGCTCCTGCGGGACGTTGTCCGGCGCGAAGTCCAGAGAACCTTCGCTCGCGTCGACTCGCGGCGGCGGATCTATCAGTCGGTACTGCGTCGCCTGCGCAATCGCATCAGCGTATCGGTCCCGCGAGAGCCAGGCGTCGCGATGGAACTATGCGGGAGCTGCAGCTCGCGTCCGCCGGGCACCGTCTTTGCGCGTCATCGTCGGCCCGGTGGCGGTGGCGGTGGCGGTGGCGGTGGCGGTGGCGGTGGCGGTGGCTCCAGCTGACCGATGAGCCCCGAGGTCGCGACGGCCGCACCACCGTCTCCGGCGTCTCGTGCTCGTGGACCCACCTGGCCCTCGTCTTGCGCGGCTCGGCAGCCGCACCGCCGTCGAGCTCCCGGAACACGGCGACGCCACCCACCCCGCGGATGGGTGTCGAACCCGGGCCGCCAGCGCTCGAGGTAGGGCGTGAGAAGCAGACGGCCCCACATCGGGCCGGCGGACCCGAGCACCGCGCGTCGTCACGGCATCTCACGCGGAAACTCTCGCCGCCGCGACCGATGTCCTCGGGGCTCCTCGGACCCCTCCGCCGTGTCGACTCACCGTTTCCCGAGCCGCTTCGGGCGGTCACTCTTCAGGTCGGCGGCATCGCAGCCGCCGACTTGTCACAGGAACAGGAGGGACTGGTGGACCAGCCAGCGGACGTTGAACCCGCACAGCTCGCCCAGCAAATCTCGCAGGGGGCCGACCGTGGCGGCCACCGGGTCGCGGTCGTGGAGTCGCTCACCGGCGGGCTCGTGTCGAGCGATCTCGCCGCCTCACCCGGGTCCAGCACGTGGTTCCGCGGCGGCGTCGTGGCCTACGACCGGACCACCAAGCACGGTGTGCTGGGCGTTCCGGACGGCCCGGTGGTCGCGGAACCGGCGGTGCGCGCCATGGCCGAGCAGGCGGCTGCGATGTTCGGGGCGGACGTCGTCGTGGCCGTCAGTGGGGCCGGTGGGCCCGACCCGCAGGACGACCAGCCTCCGGGGACGGTGTGGTTCGCGGTCACCGATCGGGGGTCGACCCAGGCGTGGGAGCGCCGCTTCCCCGGCGATCCGCCCGACGTGCTGAAGGCGACCCGCATCGAGGCGCTGTCGGCGCTGTGCGAGCACGTCGCGGGAGTGACCAGCAGCGCGTGACCCGCCCACCTGATTCGGCGAGGACCGGACCGAACAGCACCCCATCCAAGCTCGACGCCGCTCGGCACGATTCGAACCGAACGGATCAGGGCATCCAGCGCGGCAGCTCAGATGTCTGTCCCGCCGCGGCGGGATCAGCCGTCGATGCTGTTCGACGATCCCGTCGGCAGCGGCCACGAAAGGAGTGACCGTATGCAGTACGGCGAGATCATCGACAAGGTGAACGACGACCTCGGTCTCGACGATCGAGACCGGGCGAGTTCCATTGTCGTGAACACGCTGGAGCTCATTGGCCAGCGTGTCGCAGGCAACGAGCCCGCTAACCTGGCCGCGCAGCTCCCCCGGGAGCTGCAGGAGCCGTTGACCCGGCATGCGGGGTCGGCGGAGACGTTCGACGTGGATGAGTTCCTGCGACGTCTGGCGCAGCTCGAAGGAGCCGGCGTGGGGCCCGACTCGGCCCGACGCCACGCTCAGACCGTGCTCGCCACGATCGGGACCTTCGTCTCGACCGGCGAGCTGGATGACGTTCGAGCTCAGCTCCCGGCCGGGTTCGCGCCGTTGTTCGCCTGAGCGCGATCGGGGATCGGGTGGTCGTCCGACCACTCGATCCCCCGAAGTCACGGCCCCGCGCGGTAGATCGACCGGCCCGGGGCCGCGATCGCAATGTTCTATCTATGGCAGTCAGTCGTAAACGGCGTGCACAGCTCGTGGCGGCTGTTCCGTCTGATCTAGGACCCGGACCTCGGCGTGGGCAACCCGGTAGTTCGAGCGTTATCCGGGGAGTCGAGCAGGTCGAGGTGCTCGAGTTCATCGGAGAGCAATGCGCTGAGCGCGACGATCCGCAGGGTCGTGGAATTTGCGCGTTGCCGGTGTTCGGCGAGCAAGTC
>DASXJE010000058.1 GCA_036497565.1 Mycobacteriales bacterium | reverse complement strand
TCGCCCGAACACCGCGTTGACCCACTGCAGGATCGGGTCGACCGTACGGAAGTTGGTGGTCAGGCTGGCGGTCTCTCCTATTTCTCGCTCTGCTTCGAGGTAGGTCGCGATGTCGGCCCGGCGGAACCGGTAGATCGACTGTTTGGAGTCTCCGACGACGAAAAGCCGCCCCGGCGGTACGTCGACGGCCTGCCACCTGGGCTCATCCGCCGCGGCCCCGCCGCAGATCCGGGCGGCGAGCTCGATCTGGATCGGGTCGGTGTCCTGGAACTCGTCGAGCAGCAGCCGTTGGTAGTCCTCGTGCACGGCGGCACGGACGCCGGCGTCGCGCCGGAGCAGGTCGCGCGGCAGCACCAGGAGGTCGTGGAACTCCAGCTTGCCCTCGCGCCGACGGGTCTCGGCGGCGTCCAGCACCCGCTGCCCGACCCATGACGTCATCTGCCGCAGACACCGGTCGAGCACCGGCCGGACCATGTCACGTGCGTCTGCGGCGATCTCCAGTCCGACGTTCCGGACCTGCTCGGCCGACACCCTCCAGTTGCCCTTCTGACCGGTGTTGCGGTATTTCAGCTCGGCGATCCGCTCGAGATTGGTCAGCACCGTTCCAGCGTCCGGCGCGGTGTCGATGAGCTCGACCAGGTCGGCCAGCTCCGCCAGCCGGCGCAACAGTCTGTCGTCCGGGACGGTGCAGTAGACACCGGATTGCACGAGCTCGCGGGCGCGGGCAAGGAGATCGGTGACGTCGGGCACCTCGACCGGCAGCGGCGGCACACTGAGCACCCGGTCCTCGATCAGGTCCCAGTCCTTGCCGAGCGACACCGCAAGTGACCGGACGTGGTCCAGCCTCATACCCATGGCCATACCGAGCAGGAGTGGCGCGGCGATGTCGTCGTCGTCGAGCAGCTCGGCCTGCAGCTCGGACCATCGCTCATCGAAGGCGACCGAGGAACCGACCTCGTCGAGCACCTCGATGATCGGCGGAAGTCCGGCTTCGATCGGGTGCTCGGTGAGCAGCCGCTGTCCGAAGGCGTGCAGGGTCCCGATGGCGGCGCCGTCGAGATCGTCGAGGGCCTGTTCGGCGGTGGGCTTGTCCGGGCCGTCGGCTCGCCATACGGCTTCGAACTGTTCGCGGAGCCGGTCGCGCAGCTCGGCGCCCGCCTTCTCGGTGAACGTCACGGCGGCGATGCGGCTCAGCCGGACGCCGTCGCACAACACCAGGGTGGTCACCCGGTCGATGAGTGCCGCCGTCTTTCCGGAGCCGGCGCCGGCGTTGACGAAGAGGGTTTCCGCGGTGTCGGTGCGGATCCGATCCCGCTCCCGCGCATCCGCGAGCGTCCCGGTCACGCGCCGACCTCGTCCTCGGTCAGCGCTTCCGCCTCGATCAAGGTGAGGAGATCGCGGAGCACGGGATCGTTGCGCTTTCGCTCCCAGAGCTTGCGGTTGTCGGTGTAGCCGAGGCCGTCCGGGTTGCAGTACGAGCACTGCACATATGAGGTGTAGTCGGGACTGTCCGGTGCCCGCATCGGAAACAGACCGCGTGCGATCGAGGTGACCAGCACCGACAGGGTGTCGGCGTAGATGCGTTCGACGCCGGGGGTGAGGTCGATCTCCCGCCGGCCCCGGTCCCGGCGTACGAACCAGTAGGCCGCATGCACCGGTGTGTCCCGCTCCCCGAACCTGATCCGGGCTGCGTAGGCGTAGACGGGCAGCTGCAGCTTCGAGCCGGCGGCCAACGGATCATCCTGCGTGATGTCGGTGAACTTCCGATCGCTTCCGGTCTTGATGTCGGTGACGTAGATAGTGCCGTCGCGACCGACGTCGACCTTGTCGGCACTCCCCCGCATCCGGATCCGACCGCCGGGCACCGCGATCTCGACCGGGGGGATCCCCTTGCTGCCGAACACCAGTTCGCTGGCCGCGACCCGGGCCCCGACCTCGGCGCGCCATTCATTGTCGTCGTCGAGCAGCCAGCGTGCGTCGGAGCGGATGCGTTCGCGCTCGACCGCCCACAGCCGTGGGTGTCCGGTGAGTCCGCGCCGCTCGAATTCGTCGGCCTTCGCGTCGATGATCTCCAGGAACCGGTCGAGCTGCGCGTCGGACCATGGCTGCCCGACATCCGGGAGTTCGGTGCTGAACTCGGTGACGAGTGCCTCCACGCTCTGGTGGATGAGATTGCCGATCTCGAGCGGAGAGATCTTGACGATGTCCTCGGGCTGCTCGATCTCCTTGACGCCGAGCAGCCGGTGCACGAAGAAGGAGTGTGGGCAGCTGGCGTATTCCTCCAGCGTCGTCGGCGACACCGACCGGTCTTCGGTCGCGTAGTCGGGCAGGCCTTCCTCTCCGGTGAGGTTGCCGTCGTAGCGGCTGAGCGGGTCGGCTTCGCGGGCGCGGGCCATCTGCGCGCCGGCGACCACCACGGCGTCACAGTCGAGTTCCCCGGCGTACGCCGTTTTCCGCGTGCGCCATTCCTGGTCGGTGGCAAGACGATCGGTGTGCAAGAGCTCGCCGGCGAACGAGCCGGCCGCCGCGAGCTGCCCGTCGTAGGTGAGCGGCTCTTCCCACGCGGTCGCTGCCAGATTCTTGTCGCCGCTCAGCTCCCGCAAGGTCGGGAGCAGCCACCGGCTCGGCAGTCGCTGGGCCGATCGGCGCAGGTCGCCGCGCGGAAGAGATGCCACCGCCTCCACGCCTGCCGAGGCGAATGCGACCAACAGGTGTCGCTGCTTGGAATTCAGTCGCTCCCGGGAGGACACCAGCTCGCCGTCCGTCGCTGCTCGGGTCCGCTCCGGAAGCAGCGCGTCGGCCCGGAGGCGACCCGGATACAGGTCTTCGCTGAGCCCGACGACGAACACGACATCGAGGTCGAGCCCGATCGCCGCCGAGACCGGCGCGACCAGCACCCCCTCACCGAACCGGCCCACGCGGGGCAGCGAGCCGGCGAGTTCGAGCTCGATGACGTCGCGCAGGGTCGCCAGGGTCGCGGAACCGTCCACCGCATCGAGCGATTCCAGTCCACGGAGCAGTGACACCACGGTGGCGGCGGCGTATTGCTCCTCGGCCGGCAGCTTGCTGAGTGTCGTGTCGGAGCCGACGAGGGTCGTGAACAGCTCGCGGCACCAGGTGGCGAGGTCGTGCCAGGTCGACATCCCATCAGCGCGGTGGAGTTCGTCGCGCAGTGTGGTGGCGAACTCGCGAAGCTCGCCGGCCAGACCGGCATCCTTGAGGAAGCGCTTGACCAGCCACTCTCGACTGTCGAGGTCGGTCTCCTCGGCGGCTGCCTGCTCGCGCTTGCCGTTGATGAACGAGTCGAGGCGAGCGGTCCAGTCCGACCCGCCGACCACTCCGGCGGAGCGCGACACACGCTCCCACGGCGACACCGGGATGCGGTCGCCGGTGAAGTCGCGGACCGGCGCGTTGGCGAGCGCCTGGAAGAGTCCGGCTCTCGGCACGTCGTGATCGACGAGCGCGAGGATCTCGATCAGGGTGCGCGCCACCGCTCGCTCGTCGACCGGGCGGACCCCCGGTCCGTTGATCTTGATGTCGGCTTCCGCCAGGTGCTCGTGGAGCAGTCGGGCGTAGGGCGACGCCCCGGCGTAGAGCACCGCAACGCGATGCGCGGGCGTCGACTTCAACGTCTCGACGACCTCTCGGACGACGCAGCGAACCTCGTCGTCGGAGTCGGACGCGGTGAGCACGCGGGTGGCCGTCGCCGGCTTCATTTTCGGCATCTCCACCGCACCGAGACCGATCCGCTCGAGTGATCCGTCGACCGCACGGTCGGCGCGTTTCACGCGGGTCACCCCGACGACGACGGTGAGGTCGGCGCGGTCGGCCAGAGTCGTGACGAACTCCGCCTCCGCCCGGCTGAGGAGCTGGGGAAGGTAGAGGACGCAGGTGCCGAGTTCAGCCGGAACCGGGGCGCCGCGCAGCTGAGCCGCGGCCGTGCGGATGACGTCGGTGACGTCGTACCAGTCGTCACCCAGACGGGTGGTGACCGACTCGTGCAGTGCGACAAGGTCGTGTCCGACGTCGCTCGCGTCACGCACCGCTGCGAGCGCTGTGCCGCTGATGTCGCGGAGCTCGGTGTGGGCGTCGGCCAGGGCGCGAACTGTCGCCGGATGGTCGGCGATGTCCCGGAATCGACCGGGTGCGTCGGCGAGGGCTCGGCGCCATGCGGCCGCCATCACCGTGTGGTTGGCCGGCCGCCGCGGAGCCAGCACAGGCGCCGCGATGCGTTCGGCGAGCCGCGGCAGGGTGGTGAACTCGACACCGGCGATCCCGCGCCCAACTCCCCCGCGCGTAGCCAGGTAACGCCGCGCGGCGACACCGGCGATGTTGTTGGGCGTGATGATCGTGACGGATGCCATCGGGTCGGCACTTTTCGCTGCCGCGACCACCGCGCCGAGCGTCTCGAGCGCGGCCGCGCCGTAGCCGGTCGCCTCGATCCGAACCCCCATGTGGACCTCCCCACCCGAAGTCATATCCCGCATCTCAGCACGAGTCACGGACAATCTGCACGTGGCGGCGGGCCGTGGCCCGTCGGGTCTCGGGGTTGGGGCTGCGGTTCTTCGACTTGGCGCCTACGCTCAGTAGTGGTTGGACAGTCAGCCCCCAGGTGTCTCTCACATAGTGGTGGTCAGAGCCGGAGTTGATGTCAGCCCCCCGGCACCTGTGACGCCGCACGTAGGGGGTGAGCTGTGGACACAGCCCCGCAGTCGACGACGAAACTTCCCACCGGTCTGCCTCCGTTCGAGGTGCTGGTCAATCGGGACATCGACGGGTTTCACATCGAGGTCCGCGGTGAGCTCGACCTGCTCACGACTCCGGCGCTCGACATGGCGCTGACCCGCGCCCGGGTCAGTGGTGACCGGACGGTGATCCTCGATCTGCGTTGGCTGACCTCCACCTGCACGGCGGGCATCGGTCTGCTGTTGACGCACCACTACGCCCTGCACCTGGCCGGCAGTCGACTGATCGTGACTCACCCGCCGCAGCAGCTCCTCGAGCTCATCGCCTACAACCGCGTCGACGGGATCCTCGACCTGCGCGACTCCGCCGGACCGGCACCGACGTCCGGTGGGTACGACATGCCCACGGCCGTCTGACTACCGACACCGCCAGGCCAATTCGCCCATATCGGGCCGCCGTCATCCGCCGCGCGCAACACTGATCACAGCGCAGCGCCCGGAACCGCGACCCCGAGAGGCGGCCCATGGTTCCCCCGGAGTTCACGGCCTATTTCACGGCGGCCGCCGCAGCCGCTGGAGTGCTGATCGGCCTGCTGTTCGTGGCGGTGTCACTCCGACCGGAGGCGGTCTTCGGCGAGGGCGCGCCGGCCGACGGCCGGGCACAGGCCGGCTCGGCATTCACTGCGCTGGTCAACAGCTTCTTCGTGTCCTTGGTCGCGCTGATCCCGCAGTCCACGCTTGGAAAGATCGCGATCATCATGGCGTTGGTCAGCCTGCTCGGCACCGTGCAGCTGCACCATCGGCTCGCCCGCGAGGAACTGCACATGGTGTTGCTGTTCCTCAGCATGGGCACGTACCTCTTCCAGCTCGTCGTCGGCATTCTCCTGACGATCAGCCCAGGCGATCGAAACTACGTCTACGACCTGACCTACGTCGGCATCGCCGCGTTCGCCGTCGCGCTGAGCAGGGCCTGGGCTCTGGTGCAGGGCAAGCACCTACGCTCCACCCGGGCAGGTCGAAATCGGCAGCACAACGAGCCGGTCGATAATTCGGTACGTGACGGATCGGGCGACGGGAGCATCGGCGCCGATCGGTGAGGCCGCCGTCCGGCTGAGCCGGACGGCGGAGGCTCACCGCATCATCGGGTGAAGTCGTGCGCCAACGCGGTCAGGTTGGGGATGCCGAGACCGGCGGCGGCATTCCAGATCTTCCCCGGCGTACCGGTGTAGAAGAGGTTGTCGTTGCTGAACTGGCCGGGCAATGCGGTCACGACCCCCTTCGCGTTGGTCTGGAAGAGGAACCGCTTGCCGGAGTAGACCTTCGTGTCGTTCAGCGGCTGGAACGGTGAGCTGCCAGACCGCGCAAATCGATAGATCGCGGGGTTCCAGAACCCGATCCGCCGACCCGCATAGCTGTTGATCACCGCTGCGGCTCCGTTGAGTTGGGGTGCGGTGAAGCTGGTACCGCCTTCCTGCTGGAAGCCGCCGATGAAGAGGTCCGGGTCGTAGACGGCGTAGCCGGTCTGCGGGTCGGCGTTGGCAGACAGGTCCGGGGTGGCGCGGCCGCGGGCCACGGTGCCCGAGATCAGCCGCGGCGACGGGTTGAACCCGAAGGCGGTCGGCAGCGTCAGTCCCGGCGCCACGTCGGTGAACTGGGTGGGGATCAGGTAGCGCCGGGCGTTGAACGTGGAGACGTCCTGCTGATAGCCCGGCCGGTTTTCCAGGACGCTGTAGCCGCCACCGGCGCCGAGTTGGAGGCCCGAACTGAGATCCGTGACGGCAGCTGCCTCGTCGGGCAGACCGAGCGCCTTGTGCAGCGGCCAGAGGTAGTCCCACCCCCACGCCCGCTCGGCGGGGATGTTCGCGGATTCGGTGCCGACCGGCTTACCCGTGCTGTCGGTCGCCTGGTAGGTCTGAAGACCCGGCAGGGTCGTCCCGCCGGTGGAGGTGGTGTACGGGCTGTCATTGCTGGTACCGGGGTCGAGGTTGGTGGTCGCCGCATCGCCGATGGCGTCATAGGCACCGCTGTCGCCGCTCGCGTTGAAGTTGGACTGGCCCTGCGCGCCGAACTCGAGGAGCACCTCGTCGAAGGCCTGCACGTACGCCGGTGTTTCGAGGCCCTGGGCGACCTGCATCCGCAGGATGGACTCCGACTCGCCCCAACTCGTCGAGACCGTGTCCGCGACGTTGTCGGAGGCGGCGGCGAAGAAGGCGTCCGCGAAACCCGGGTCGCTGTTGGGTGCCGTGTAGGCGAGCACGTGTGCCTTCGGCGCGACCGCGCCGGACTGCTCGACGTCGAGATCACTCTCGCTCGTTCCGACATCAGCGCTCGGTCCCGGCGCACCCCCGTCGATCGGGATGGTCGTGAGCCGGCTCGCCGGCTCGTTGAGGCCGAGATACTTGTTCCAGAAGGTCAGGGGTGTCGAGGGCTTGAATGCGGCGAGGGTGATGATCGCGACTGTCTGGCCCTGTCCCTTGGCCCCACCGGAGCGAAGCTTGGCGAGGTGGTAGCGGTTGACGAAGTCTTTCGGCGATAGCTGGCCAGGCGGCAGGGAGGCGGCCTTGCTCGCGCGCGCTCCGGTCGTCGCGCGATGCCCGACGGCCGGAATCGCCCGGGATTGGGCCGACGAGTAGTTGCTCAGCCCCAGCACGGCCAGGATCGGCCCGGCCAGGTCGGCTGGCATCCGCGGGTTCGTCCGCGTCCCGTAGACGGTCTGCGGGCGCGAGCTGCCTCTCGCTGTCGGGCTGGTGCTCTGTACGCGGTAGTCGCGCAGCAGGACGTTCAGCGCCTTGTTGATCTGCTCGGCCGTGCCGCGCGCGGAGACGTCCAACCGGTCGGCGTACGCGTGCGATGTGATGCCGAAGCCGCGCAGATACGCCTGCAGTGCCCGCACGTAGCCGGTCGACTGTCCGTACTGCGCCGCGAACTGGGCCGTCGACAGGTAGTGATGCCCCCAGCCCGCCTGCACCCGGCGTTCCAGCACCCGGAGATGGCGCGCGCGGAGGATGAACGACACCTGGATCTTCGTCGCGGCCGCGGTCGCCCCAAGCGGTGTTCCGGAGGCCAGAGCGGTGGTCGACGGACCCTGCGCCACCGACACCAGACCATGACCTGAGCCGGCTGACCCGGGCGAGGCGGCGGCCGCTCCCAGATATCCCGACATGGCGACGATGGCGGCAGTGCCGACCACGACCACGCGGCGTACTCCGACTCGAAGCGGCTTGACAGGCTTCACGCGACCCTCCCGGCCAATGTCCATCACACAACACGCCGCGCTTCGATAGGCCCGCCCGCGAATTCAGCTAACCGGCTGAGCGGACGCTACCTCGCCCCCGTAGTCCTGTTCGCGACCTCGAGAAATTTCTCCGGGAATCGCCGGCCGGTACGCTGCGCCGCACCACTACCTGAGAGGTCGGCGTGACGATCAACCCTCCGGACTCGGTGCTGCTGCTCGGACCCGACGACGACGTGACCACCGCCCGTCGGGACGGGAACCGGTTCGTGACTCTTGGGACGGAGGTAACCCTCCGTCCGGCTTCGGACGGTATGGCGGTCGACGTCTCGTGCCCGACCGGCGAACTGTCCCGGGTCGGGCTGCGCTGGCGGCGTCCGCTCGTGCCCGGATCGCTGATCCTCGGCGACGCGTGGGAGCGCGGGTACGGCGACCTGCAGTGGCGGTCGGTGCAGCCCGAGCGGGTTCTGCCCTGGTCCTGGCTCCGCCACGACCCGGACTCCGGCCGGACCGACGGGATGGGCGTCCGGGTCCGGCCTGCCGCCTTCTGCTCCTGGCTGGTCGACGAGGACGGCTTCTCGTTGTGGCTCGACCTGCGCAACGGCGGCGGACCGGTCCGGCCGGGCGACCGACGGCTCACCGCCGCGACCATCGTCGACGTGACGGGAGCCGCCGACGAGACGCCGTGGGCGGTGCAACGGCGGCTCTGCGCCGAAATGTGCACCGACCCGCTGCCGTCCGCGGGTCCTATCGTCGGCTGCAACAACTGGTATTACGCCTACGGTCGCGACTTCACCCCCGAACACGTCCTCCGCGACGCCGACACGGTGGTGTCGTTGGCCGACGGTCATCCGGTGCGTCCGTTCGCGGTGGTCGACGCGGGGTGGAGCGCCGGCGGCGTCTGCCCGGGGGGTCCGTGGAAGCGCGGGCTCCCCGGGATCTTCGACGACATGCCCGGTCTGGCGGCGGCGATTGCCGAGCGTGGCGCGCGCCCGGGCATCTGGATGCGACCCGCGGCACTGTCCTTCGTCGACGATCCGGGTCGGCTCCGCGCCGGACCTCGCAGGGTTGCGGAACAACCCCTCGACCTGACGGTGCCGGAGAATCTCGCCGACATCGACGCCGACGTCCGGCGCATCCGGGGGTGGGGGTTCGAGCTGATCAAGCATGACTTCTCGACGTACGACGCCTTCGGCCGGTTCGGCAACAAGGTGGGCAGCGACCTGACCGAGTCCGGTTGGCAGTGGGCCGACCGGTCGCTGACCAACGCCGAGATCCTGCTCCGCTTCTACCGCACCATCCGGGAGGCCGCCGGCGACGCCGTGCTCATCGGCTGCAACACGGTCGGGCACCTGGCCGCAGGTCTCGTCGAGGTACAGCGGATCGGCGACGACACGTCCGGGCGGCACTGGGAGCGCACCCGCCACATGGGCGTGAATTCGCTCGCGTTCCGACTCGCTCAGCACGGCACGTTCTTCACCGCAGACGCCGACTGCGTCGCCTGCACACCGCAGACCCCGTGGGAGAAGAA
>DASXJE010000057.1 GCA_036497565.1 Mycobacteriales bacterium | reverse complement strand
TACGCGACAGATTCCACACGTGATATTGGACATTGGGATGCTCAGTAATGATGCGCCTGACTAGCGGGAGCTGGAGTTCCATGTTCTGCTTGCGGCCGGCGAACACGAACAGAATGACGTTCATCTACGTAATCCGAACTGTCCATTGCTGGAAACCGTGACCGGTAACAGTCCAGCCGATGCCGGTGCGGTCAGCGAACACACGCCAGGCGCGCTGCTCATGCACATCGGGCCCGGCGCCGTGGAATCCGTGCCACCATCTCGGCGGATATCGATGCTGTAGTCCCTGGACCCGGTCACGGCCTGGAGCCGACTCGCCGCGACGATGACGGTGTTCACATCGACCCTGGTGTCCGAGTCGACAAGGGTCTCATAACTTTTCACCATGAACGTCTCGAAGAACGCAATGCCCCGAAGGAGCAGCCGCCCGGTCAGCGGACACCCCCGCAGAATCTCACAACAGACACGCTCCTACCTGGCACTTCGCCGGAATCCGACCCAGGCGTGTCACCAAAACAACTCAACGGCAACGCGCAACGTCCCACGCCAGCAGCATGTCGTCGTCGAGCACGTATACCGACCGGTCGACCAGCCGGATCCCGTCGGCCACCGTGGTGATCCCGAGTGTGCCCACTGCCTCGGTGCCGGCTCCGATTATCGTCGGTGCGATCCCGACCACCAGGCGATCGACGAGGCCGGCACCGAGCATCGACGTGATCACCCGGGCGCCGCCCTCGACGAGGAGCGTCAGCGTGCCAGCCGCCCGCAGTCGGGCCAGAGCGGCAGGAAGGTCGACGCCGCGGGGGCTGGACGGGACGACGTGGACGCGCACCCCGCGCTCGTGCAGGGCGGTCCGGCGGCCGGCCGACGCGCGCCGCGTCGTGATCACTGTGGTGGCCGCGTCCGGGCCGAGGATCTGCGCCGTGGGCGGCAGCCGAAGCGTCGAGTCGAGCACGACCCGCAGGGGCGACGCTCCAGCGACGAGGCGGACGGTCAGGAGCGGGTCGTCCGTCATCACGGTGCCCACGCCGACGAGTACGGCATCGCACGCGGCCCGCAGCGCGTGCGAGATGCGGCGCTCGGCCTCGCCGCTGATCCATTTGGCATCGCCCGTGGACGTGGCGATGCGTCCGTCGAGCGTTTGAGCGAACTTGAGCACGACGTAGGGCCGGTCCTCAGCGGCCCGTACCTCACCGAGCAGAGCGCTCCCGTCGACGGCCGGCAGGGGACCGGATTCCCAGGGCGTCACCGCCAACCCGGTCGGCCCCACATGGTCCATCCTGCGCTCTTTGGTGCGGAGGTAGCCGAGGTTGCGGGCGTGCGGCGCGGTCGGTAGCGGCTCAACCGCCACCACGTCGATTCCCGCCCGCCGCATGCCATCGACCTTCCTCGGGTTGTTCGTCAGCAGCCGCACCGACCGCAGGTCGAGCGCCGACAACACGGCGGCCGCGTTGTCGTAGGTGCGCCCGTCGACCGGCAGGCCGAGGCGGAGGTTCGCGTCGAGCGTGTCATGGCCCTTGTCCTGCTCGACGTACGTCCGCAGCTTGTTGATCAAGCCCACGCCCCGGCCCTCGTGGCCGGTGGCGTACACGAGCACGCCGCAGTCCTCGGCCGCGATCCGGCGCATGGCCAGCCGCAGCTGCACGCCGCAGTCGCACCGCAGCGAGCCGAGCGCGTCACCGGTGAGGCACTCGGAGTGGAGGCGGACGAGGACACCGTCCTTGTGCTCCACGTTGCCGCGCACCATGGCCAGGTAGACGTGGTCGGTCGGGCTCTCGAAGGCCCGCACGTCGAATACACCCCACGGCGTGGGCATGGGGACACGCGCCACCTCAGTGAGCATGCAGCACTCGCGCGACGTGCCGTTTCGCCTGCTCACCAGCGGCCATAATCAGGAGATGATGCCTTCGTCCGCCGCCGCTGTCGAGTTCGCAGGCCCGCGTCAGGTCCGAGTCGCCGCCGTCGCGCTGCCCGAGCCGGGGCCGGATGAGGTTGTTGTCACCATGCAGTTCTCGGGAATCAGCGGCGGGAGGGAACTGCTCGCGTACCGCGGCGAGATCGATCCGGGGGTGCCGCTCGACGATCGCATCGAGTCGCTCGACGGGACGTTCACCTACCCGTTCCGATACGGCTATGCCTGTGTCGGGGAGGCCGACGGCCAGCCGGTGTTCGCGTTCCACCCACATCAGAACCAGTTCGTCGCCCGGCGTGACGGGGTGCGACCGGGTGCGCCGAGTGGCCGCCGAGGTGGCCCACGGCGCGCAGAACGTGGATCCGCAACCCGTCGTGCTCCTCGACACGCGCCTCCCGCCCGAACGTGACGAGCTCGCAGCGCACGCCGTCGACCAGGGCCAGGGCGCGCGCCAACTCAAGCGGCTAGCGTTCACCTCCACCGAACAGTCCGTCGTGGCCGAAGGCTGTCGGGGCGACGTGGAGGACCCGCATGCTCGTCTCCCTTCTGACCCTCGGATGTCCCGAGCAGCAGCTACCTCTACCACTGCCGCCTTGCCGAACTGGCGGGTGACCACGACGCCGAGGTCGAGTTCGTGCCCGTGTGGCTGTGGCCCGACCCCTTCACCCTGGCCCACGGCGACGTCCTGCTTGTCGACAGCATCGCGGCCTGGCTCGTCCGTCGCACTGGGCCGCCTCCCCCACGACCGGGTCAAGCTCCACCTCGCCGGCCGGGACGACGTCGCGCCGGCCTACACCGAGCGGGTCCGGGGCCGCCTCGCCGTCCTCGGCGATCGGGTCGTGCACCACGGCGTGCTCGACCGGACGGCATCGCCCGCCTCTACGCCGGCGCCGACGTCTTCGTGCTGCCCAGCTGGCGGGAACCGTACGGCACGGTGTACGGCGAGGCCCTGGCCGCTGGCCTGCCGGTCGTCGGGTGGCGGGCTGGCAACCTGCCTCACCTCGTCAGCGACGGAGTCGAGGGAGTGGTCCTCGACCCGGGCGATATGCCGGCCCTCGCCATCGCACTCGACCGGCTGGCCAGCGACGAGCTGTGGCGGGCCGACGTGGCGCGGGCGGCGGGCCGCCGAGGCGCTGCGCTGCCGAGATGGAGCCACACCGCGGCAACACTCTTCGCGGCCCTCAAGGAGCTGACGGCGAGTGCTCGTTGAACGACCGCAGCACGGGGCCGTGCCGGTCGACTCCGATGCGGGTTACACCCGCGTCGTCGACCCACAGCCGCCAGGCCACCCGGTCCTCGACGCCGAGGGCCCAGGCGATGGCGGCCTTGATCGGGCTGACGTGGGTCACCACGACCACCGTCCGTCCCGCCCGCAGGTCGGCGGCCACGGTCAGCTCCTCGCAGGCGGCCCGGACCCGCACGCCGAGCGCCGACAGCGGCTCACCCCCACCCGGCGCGTAGTCGGGGTTTGCGCGCCATTGGGCCCACACCTCGGTGGGCACGGACGCCGGGTCGGTCCCCTCGAGTCTCCCGTAGTCCAGCTCGATCCATCGGTCGTCGACCTCGACCGTCCGTCCGAACGCCGCCGCCGTTTCACGGGCCCGGCGCAGCGGACTGGACACGACCCGGTCCGGCGCCGGCAGTGTCGCCGCCAACCCGGCCGCCTGGGTTCGGCCCCGCTCCGTCAACCGCGGGTCGGACCGTCCCAGCAGCAGCCCGGCCGCGTTCGGCGCCGTTTCCCCGTGACGGACGACGTAGAGCATCAGTCGCGGCGCCGACCCACCAGCAGGAGCACCGACGAGTCGGAGGTG
>DASXJE010000056.1 GCA_036497565.1 Mycobacteriales bacterium | reverse complement strand
ACGACTACACCGTGCGACCGAGGGGCTCGACGGACCGCGGATTCTCTCGGACCGGGCCTACGTTCCGGGAAGCCTCGTGCACTACCGGTACGGTGCATTCGTCGACCGCCGCGTGCTCAGCAATGACGGCATCTACCGCCGGGTGATCGTCGACCCCGACGGCCGACTCGTCGACGACCGGCGTGAGCCGCGCTTCGCGCCACCGACCTGGGCGAGGTCGCCTTTTCCCGACACCGCAGGGGAATCCGCGCCGCGCCGCGCCGACCATGCGCCGCGCGAGATCCTGCTCGCCGACCGATTCGCCGTACGCCAAGCGATTCAGCACGCCAACAAGGGCGGCGTCTACCGCGCGGTCGACACCACCGACGGCTCAGACGTCGTCATCAAAGAGGCCCGCCCACACGTTCAGACCAGCCGGCAGCACAGGGATGTCCGGGACGTCCTGCGTTCCGAGGCCCGCCTGCTCGAGATTCTCGGTCCGCTCGGCCTGGCACCTCGACTCGTCGACGTCTTCGACCAGGGCGGCCATGTCTTTCTCGTCGAGGAGTTCCTCCACGGGACGTCGCTGCGGGAATGGGTGCTGGACCGGGTGCGCCGTACCGGGCCGCGTCGGCACCTGAGGGAAGCGCTTTCAGTCGCGCGGGAGCTGGCCGACATCGTGGATCGGGTGCACGCGGCCGGCGTGGTGCTCCGCGATCTCAGTCCCAACAATGTGCTCGTTCTCGACGACGGCCAATTGCGCCTGATCGATCTCGAGCTCGCCGTGACGTGCTCCGATGAGGTGGATCAGTCGGTGGCGGGAGGTACGCCCGGCTACGGTGCGCCCGAACAGTTCGTCGGTGCGCCGCCGTCGGTGACCGCCGACTACTTCAGCCTCGGCGCCACCGTGTGTTTTCTCCTCGGCGGCGCCGACCCCTACCTCGCCGAGGACGAGCCGGCCGGACGGTCGCTGGCGAGCCGACTGCGCACGTGGCTGTCCGCCGGCGCGCCCACCATCGGCCTGACCGACGACCTGCAGGAGGCGATCCTGGGGCTGATGGCCGACGAGCCGGAGCACAGGTCGACGACTGCGGACCTTCGTCGGGTGCTGCCGGAACGCCGGGAGACGCCGTCGAGCAGGCAGCTGCCGGGACTCGACGACGACCAATGGTCGGCCGCGATCGAGGGAATCGTCGGTCATCTGCTCGAGGCGAAAACCGTGTCCGGGGACGACTTCTGGCCGCTGGCGGATTCGATCGCGGCCAATGACCCCTGCAACGTCCAACACGGCGCCGCGGGTGTGGTCGGTGCGCTGACCCGCTGCTGGCGCGCAACCGGCGACGACCGGCTCGTCGAGCTCATCGCCGATGCCTGCAGCTGGATCGAGAAGACCGTGGCGCACGAGCCGCCCCGCCCGCCCGGCTTGTATTTCGGGTTGGCCGGGATCGCGTGGGCCCTCCATGACGCGGGCTGCGCACTCGGCGACGACGGGCTGGCGGGCCGCGCGCGGGACTTGGCGCGGTCGCTGCCGGACAGCTGGCCGAATCCGGATCTGACGCACGGGACGGCGGGAATCGGGCTGACATTCCTGCACCTCTACCAGGAAGCCGGAACCGAGGAGTTCCTCACCCGCGCGCACCGGTCCGCCGATGCGCTCATCTCCTCGGTGATCGAGGATCCGGCGGGCGTGTTCTGGGAAACTCCCGAGTCTTTCGACTCACTGTTCGCCGGCGACCGCTCGTACGGGTTCGCGCACGGCGACGCCGGCATCGCCCACTTCCTGCTCGCGATGGCCCGGGTGACCGGCCGTCCGGACTGCCTTCGGCTGGCCGTCCGGGCCGGGGAGACCCTGCTCGGCGCAGCCATCACCGGCGACGCGGCGGCGCGGTGGCCATCCGGTCCCGGCGCCGACGCCCCGATGCCCTACTGGTGCCACGGCTCGTCCGGGGTCGGGACCCTGTTGATCCGCCTCTACGCGGCCACCGGCGAGGTGCGGTTCCGCGCGCTGGCCGAGATGGCCGCCCAGGCCGTCCTCGACCACGCGTGGGGCGGTTCGCTGGGCCAGTGCCACGGGACCGCCGGCAACGCCGAATTCCTCCTCGACATGGCCGACGTCCTGCCCGACCACAACTTCTCGACGCGGGCGGACGGCCTGGCCGCCGTGGTCTTCGGCGGCCGCGTCTACCGGTCCGGACGGGTGGTCTTCCCCGACGACGAATCCGGGATCTCCGCCGAATGGGCCGGCGGACTCAGCGGAATCCTCGCCTTCCTGATCCGCCTTCATGACCGCGGGCAGCGGCTGTGGATGGTCGACGAGGGCACCGCTGGGGGGCGGGCATGACGGCGGCGACGGCCGTTCGTGGCCAGAAGACCGGTCCGAACGGTGGTGTCGTCGCAGGTCCGTGTCGGCGGATCAATGTGGCGTTCTCCGCCGGCGGCCGGTGGGCGAGCTGCGTCCGGGTGTGCGACGAGCAGATCACCCTCGAGCGATGGGTATTCCCGGACGACCGGGCACCGCGCCGCGAGTCGGTGGACGGCGTCGCGGCCGATGTCGGAACGCAGTCGCTTCCGCTCGATGACGGCCGACTGATCGTCTTTCCCAATTCCGACGAGCAGCACCAGGTGGTGATGGTCGGCGCCGGAACCGACTCAGTCACGCCGCTCGGCATGGTGGCGGCACTCGGCGGATATCTCCTGGCGAGCCCGTCGCCTGATCTGCTCGGACTGCTCATCACCTTCGACGACGCCGATGCGTCGACGATCTGGCGGGTGACCGACTCTCCGGTGACGATGACGCGCGCCGTACGCCTCGGCGGAACACTGTCCGGTGGCGCGTGGCTCGACCCGCAGGGCAACCTTGTCGTGCTCAACCGCCGACACGGTTCCGGGACGTCCGAGGCGATTGCCGTCGACCTCGATGAGGGTGCACACGCCCCCGTCTTCTCCGTTTCCGACAAGACCAACGACCTGGTGCTGCTCGCCGACCCGCGGTCCCGGCTTGTCGTCGTGAGCACGGATGCGACCGGTGAACGACGACTCGGCTGGACCACGATCGGCGCCGGCGAGTCCATTCATTTCCCGGAACGGCTCAACGCACCGGGGCACGACCGGCAGGTACTCTCCCTCGACCCGGCCGGCTCCCGCGTGCTGCTCCACGAACAGCGCGGAACCACCTCGCGGCTTTCGGTGTACGGCCTCGCCGACGACAGTGAATGCGACCTCGACATCCCGGTCGGAGCGGCGTTGCTCTGCCCGTCCTGGACCGACGATGCGATCCGGCTCCCGTTCTCCACGCCGCGGTCGCCCACCACGATGCTGACCATTCCGACCGACGGTCGGCCGGCACAACTGCACACCGATCCCGACTACACCGGTCCCGCGACCGCCGACGCCGAGCTGGTGCAGTTCGACGGAGCGGTCGGACCGGTCGAGGCGATCGTCTACGGCGGACCCGGGTGGCGTAGCCGCGACCGGGTTGTCATCGCCCTGCACGGCGGCCCGGTGTCCAGCTGGCGGATGGAATATGACCCGCTGTTCCAGGCCCTCGCCCGCGCCGGGTGTGCAGTCGTCGCCCCCAACTGCCGCGGCAGCGTGGGTTACGGCGACGACCACCTCGAGCCGATCCGCGGTGACTGGGGTGGCCCGGACCTCGACGACGTACTCCACATCGCCGCGCAGCTCGAGCGCGAGCGGGACCCGCACGCGCGCAAGCCCGTCGTGCTGGGCGCCAGCTACGGCGGCTACCTCGCGTTGCTCGCCGCCGGTTCGGCGCCGGACCGGTGGTCGGCGTGTGTCGCCGTCGCGCCGTTCCTGTCGACCGAGCGGTTGTACGCCGAAGCCTCGCCGTGGGTGGGGAACAACGTCGCCGGAGCCGGCGCGCTCGCGACCGTGGCGGCGGACCGGACGACCCGGGACGTGCTTGCGGTGTGCGAATCGATCTCGGTTCCGCTGCTGGTCGCCCACGGTGTCGACGACGAGCTCATTCCGGTCGGCCAGTCCCGGGCGCTGCGGGATCGGCTGCGCGCAGCCGGTCGCACCGACGGCGTCGACTACCGCGAAGTAGCCGCCAACCACGACTCCACCTGTCGACTCGAACGGTCCGCGCTGCGGGCGGCCGTCGTCTCCTTCGTGCTGTCATGACGACGTCGACCCGGGCCCGCGGCCCTCCGCACGCGTCGCTGATACGACGCACGTCCGATGACACATCACTCGGCACGACCATCATTCGACGGAAGGTATGAAGCGATGCACCTCGACAATCTTGCTCTGGACGTTGCAGACCTCCAGCAGCTGCCCGAAACCGCTCCGGTCCAGTTCGACACCGTTCAGCTGGGTTGTGGCTGCGGCGGCGGCGGCAAGGGCCGTGGCGGCGGCGGCGGCGGCAGCTGCCTGCTGACCTCCTGCAACATCCTCAGCACCGCCTGCAACATCATCGCGGTTACCGTCCTCTAGCTCTCCGAGCGCACGTCAGAGGGCGCGCGAGAAGGTGCGGAAGCGATCGCGGAAGACGCCTCCGCACCGAGGAATAAGGACAGCCCGGCGCCGACATCGATGGGGTGAGGCGCTGGGTTAGCCGGGGGTGCGGAAGCGGTCGCGGAAGAACCGCCTCCGCACCCCTGGCGCTCCCCTACGCCGAGCATGGTCCCTCGTGCCGTAGTGGAAGCGATACCAACCGTAACAGCGGTCAAGCGAGGTGCCCATGGATCTGCCGGCCGCCGAGGAGCGGGCCGCGGGCACGCGACTGCTCGTCAGCGCCAGCCGGCGCGCCGTCCCGTGGGCGGTGGCCTTCGTCGTGGCCAACCTGGCGCGGACCGCGGGTGTTCTGCTGACGCCGGTGCTGCTCGGCGCGGCCATCGATGCCGCCACCCGGGGCACCGGCCTGCCGAGGGCGCTGCTGCGCCTCGGGATCGCCATCGCCGTGGTCGCGGTCGGCGAGGCCGTCGCCGACATCTCCGGCGCCTATTACGGTGCCGACGTCACCGTGGACACCCGGCGCCGGCTGATCCGCCGGACGCTCGCCCTCGGCGTCGCGGGCCAGCGCCTGTTCCCGGCCGGAAACCTGCTCTCGCGGCTCACCATCGACGCCTCGGCGGTCGCGTCCTTCATTCCGCTCCTGACGGCGGCGACCGTCGTCGCGGTGAGCTCGGTCGGTGCGCTCGTCGCGTTGGCCCTCATCGACTGGACACTGGCGATCGTCTTCCTGGTCGCCGTACCGGCGGCGGCACTGTTCCTCCGGGCCTTCGTCGGCCGGGCCGGTGAGCAGCTGCAGCGCTACCAGCAACTGCAGGCCGACATCATCACCCGGCTGGTCGACGCGTATCACGGCGCGCGGACCATCCGGGCCAGCGGCACGCTCGACCAGGAGACCGCGCGCATCCTCGAGCCGCTTCCCGAGCTCAACGCCACCGGCCGGCGGGGCTGGCAGATCCAACGTCAGGTGAGTTGGCAGCTGCTGCTTCTCGCGCCGCTGGTTCAGGTGCTCGTGCTCTCCGTCGGCGGCTGGGCGCTCGCGAGCCACCGGATCACGGCGGGGGAACTCGTCGCCGCTGCGGCGTACATCTCGATGGCCATGGACAGCCTCGAACTCGTCGACGTCGTGGTCGGCGTACTGCACTGCCAGGTCGGGGCCGGCCGGGTGGCGAGCGTGCTGTCCGCTGCGCTGCCGGTCCCGCCGCCGGAGGTGCCCCTGGCGCTCCCGGCCGGATTCGGCCACGTGCAGCTGCGCGGCGTGTCCGTCTGCGCCGACGAGCGCACCGTGCTCGACGAGATCGACCTGACGGTGCCCGCGGGGACGAGCCTCGCGGTCGTCGGCCGGTCCGGAGCCGGGAAGACGACGCTGGTCTCCCTGGTCGGCCGGCTGCTCGACCCGTCCGCCGGCAAGGTGCTGCTCGACGGGGCGGAGCTGGCCTACGTCGAGCCGCACCAGATGCGCCGGGCCGTCGTCTACGCCTTCGAGCGGCCGGCACTGCTCGGTGCCACCGTGCACGACGCGATCGCCTACGCGCGACCGTCCGCGTCCAGGATCCGGGTGCAGGCTGCCGCCAAAGCAGCGGCCGCTGACGACTTCATCAACCTGCTGCCCCAGGGTTACGACACCTCGCTCGCCGACGCGCCGCTCTCCGGCGGCGAGGCGCAGCGGCTCGGCTTGGCCCGCGCGATCCTGTCCGACGCGCGGGTGCTCGTGCTCGACGACGCGACCAGCAGCCTCGACACCGCCACCGAGGTCAGGGTCGCCGACGCCTTGGCGACGGTGCTCGCCGACCGCACCTCGTTGGTGGTGGCGCACCGGGCCACGACGGCGGCCCGGGCCGATGCGGTGGCCTGGCTCGAGGGCGGGCGGTTGCGGGCGGTGGCACCACACCTGGTCCTGTGGGCCGACCCGGACTACCGGGAGGTGTTCGCCGACCCGGCGACCGACGCCGCGGAGCCGGACGAGGGGGCGATGCTGCGGTGACCTCCCCCGGAAGCCGCCTGCTGGTCCGGCATCTGGCGCCGCGTTGGGCGGCGATGACGCGGGTCGCTGCCTGGTCGATCGTGCAGGGCGTGCCGAGCTTCTTCTCCGGCATGCTGGTCGCCCGGGCCATCGACCACGGTTTCCTGGCCGGCCGGCCAGGCGCCGGACTCGCCTGGCTGGGTGTCTTCGCTGCGACCCAGGTCGTCGGCGCCGTCGCGACCCGCCAGGTGTACCCGTGGCTGGCCGAGACCATCGAGTCGCTGCGGGACGGCCTCGTGACCGACGTCGTCGGCGGGTCGATGGCGCGGGTGGTGTCGGGGGACCGACGGGCCGGCGGAGCGAGCGTCGCCCAGGCGACGGGGCAGGTGGAGTCGGTCCGGCAACTGTTGTCGTCGTTGCTCAGCAACGCACAGGAGTTCGTCAGCGTGGTCGTCGGCGCGCTCGGCGGCCTCGCCGTACTCTCGCCGACCCTGGCCCTGATCGTCGCCCCGATGGTTCTGGCCGCGGTGGCCGCGTTCGTCGGCTTCGTCAAGCTCCTCGTCAGCCGCCAGCGGGCGGTGCTGCTGGCGGGCGAGCAGGTCAGCGCGGTCGCCGCACCGGTGGTCAACGGCGTCCGCGACGTCATCGCCTCGGCCGCACAGGACGCCGCCGCCGAGGCCGTCACCGACGCGGTCGAGGCGCAGGCCGATGCCCAGCGGGCCTTCGCCCGCGCTCGCGTAAGCCGGCTGCTGGTGGTCGCCCTGGGAGCGCAGCTCCCGTTGCTCGCGGTCCTCGCCGTGTCTCCCTGGCTGATCGAGCACCGGCAGGCCACGGTCGGGACGATCGCGGGTGCTGCGGTCTACCTGGCCACCGGCATGGAGCCGGCGTTCCGGTTCCTCGTCAACGCCGGCGGCACGTCGCTGATCAGTCTCGGCGCGGTCCTCGCGCGGCTCGCCGAGGTTTGCGCTCCCACCGTGAACACCACCGCGACACTGCCGGCCGCGACCCCGGACGGGTACGCCCTCGACGTCGAAGGGCTCCGCTTCGCCTACTCCCGCAACTCCGAACCGGTCGTGGACGACCTGTCGATCACCGTGCCTGCGGGAACCCACCTCGCGGTGGTCGGGCCCAGCGGGATCGGCAAGTCGACGCTGGCCAACCTGCTCTCCGGACTGGCGGTGCCGCAACAGGGCTGGGTGCGGCTGGGCGGCGTACCGCTGGAGGCGGTTCGGGAGGCTGAGCTGCGCCTGCGGGTCACCCTCATCCCGCAGGAGGCCTACGTCTTCACCGGCACGATCCGGGACAACCTCACCTATCTCCGGCCGTACGCGACCAGCGACCAGGTGACCGAGGCGGTCTCGGCGGTCGGGCTCGCCGAGACCGTCGACCGGCTCGGCGGTCTCGACGCGGAGATCCCGCCGGGCGGCGGAGCGTTGTCGGCCGGCGAGCGCCAACTCGTCGCCCTGGCCCGGGCCTACCTCTCCCCGGCCCGCGTAGTGATCCTCGACGAGGCCACCTGTCACCTCGATCCGACCGCCGAGGCCCGCGCGGAAAAGGCCTTCACCGCAAGGGCAGGAACGCTCATCGTGGTCGCCCACCGGGTCAGCTCGGCGATGCGCGCCGAGCAGGTCCTGCTGATGGACGGGGCCCGCCCGATCCTCGGCACCCACGAATCGCTGCTCGAGCTCGGTGGGCTCTACGCCGAGCTTGTCGGCCATTGGCAGGGCGTGGCGCCGATAGCCAGCTAATGTCGGTTTGATGCTGATCGCGCGCCAGGCCCGATCGACGGTCTGGCTCGTGGTCGGCGCATGCGTGCTGCTGACGGTGCTCCTGATCACCGCCTACCCCGCCGCGCACATCCGCCGGCATGTCGACCGCCCGATCGACGCGTGGCTGCACGACGCACTGGCCGGCCAGCACACCCTCCTGCGGGCAGTCACCGGCCTCGGCGCGCTGCCCGGGGTCCTCGTCGAATGTGCCGTGATCATCGCGCTGTGCGTGATCGGGCACCGCTGGCGGGCCGTGGCGCTCACCGTGCTCGGGCCCGGGATCGCCGTCGTCCTCACCGAGTGGGCGATCAAGCCGGTCGTGGCCGACCTGGTCGCGTCCTACCTGGTCTTCCCGAGCGGACACGCGGCCGCGATCAGCTCGGTCGGCACGGTCGCCGCGGTCGTGCTGCTCGGCCCGTCGCGGCCGGCCTGGCCGGCGTGGGCCCGGCGGGGGATCGTCGCGCTCCTGGCGCTCGCCACCGCGGCGGTGTCGGTCGCGGTGGTCGGGCTGGCCTGGCACCTGGCGACCGACACGGTCGGCGGAGTCTGCGTCGGGGTCGCGACCGTGCTGGTCGTCGCCCGGCTGCTCGACGCGCTCGGCGCGTCGTCGGTGGCGACCGGCGAACCGGCCCGATCGGGTGTGGGCTAGCCGGACAGGAACGCCACGATCCCCGCGGCGAGCGCCGCCGCGATGCGTTGCCGCCCGGCCCGGCTCGACATCAGCCGAGCATCGCCGGGGTCGCGCATGTTGCCGCACTCGACCAGGACCGACGGGCGTACCGAGAGATTCAGGCCGCCGAGGTCGGACCGGATTGAGTAGCCGTTCCGGCCGATGTAGGTCGCCGTGGTCAGCCCGGTGTGCACCCGCAGCCGGTCGTGTACGTCGACCGCCAGCCGGCGGGAGGCCGCCGCGATCCGCGGGCCGGCCGGGTCGCCGGTTGCCTGGATCACCTGGAAGCCGTGGCCGGTGGCGGCTCCGTCGCCGTGGATCGAGACGACCGCGGCCGCCCGGGCCCGGTTGCCGATCTCGGCGCGCCGGTCGACGCAGGGTCCCACCCCCGTGTCGGTGGACCGGGTCAGCACGACCCGGACGCCGTCGCCGGCCAGGATCGTCCGCACCCGCCGGGCCACGTCCCAGTTGAAGGCGTGCTCGGGGTAGCCGGCGTCGGTCGCCGTACCCGTGGTGTTGCACGGCTTACGCCGGCCGTCGCCGGCCGGGACCTGCCGGTTGATCACCTCCGGGTGGGCACCGTTACCACCGTCGTGGCCAGGGTCGAGTACAACGGTTTTGCCGCGCGCCTGCGCGGGGGTCGCGGTGGCCCGTGGGCGCGGCCCGGCCTGCGGTGCTGCGCTGCTCCGGGCCGGGGCGGGGCTGCCCGAACCGGCCGTCGTCGAGCAGCCCAGTCCGACCGCGGCGGCCAAGAGCAGGGCGGCGCCGGCGGTGAGCCGGGAAGGTCGAAACGCTGGTATGGGCACTGCCCCCAGCGTGCCATCGCGTGCCCCTCGGCCGGCGAGCGCCGCGGCGACTACGCTGGAAACAGACCAGCGCCGACGAAGGAGATGCCGTGCAGCCGGGTGGCCAGCCGAACATGGCGGAACTGATGAAGCAGGCGCAGAAGATGCAGCAGCAGATGGCGTCGGCTCAGCAGGAGCTGGCGGCGGCCTCGGTGACCGGCAGCGCCGGCGGCGGGCTCGTCACGGCCACGATGACCGGCGCCGGCGAGTTGACCGCCGTGACGATCGATCCGACGGCGGTCGACCCGGCCGACATCGAGACCCTGCAGGACCTCGTGGTGGCCGCCGTACGCGACGCCAACCACAACGCGACGACGCTCGCCGCGGAGAAGATGGAGCCGGTGACCGGCGGTCTGGGCGGCTTGGGCGGTCCGGGCGGCATGCCCGGTCTGCCGTTCTAGCGGGCGACGTGTACGAAGGCGCCGTACAGGACCTGATCGACGAACTCGGGTTGCTGCCGGGCATCGGACCCAAGAGCGCCCAGCGGATCGCCTTCCACCTGCTCGCCGCCGATCCCGGGGAGGTCCAGCGCCTCGCCGCCGTGCTCACCCGGGTCAAGGACGAGGTGCGTTTCTGCCAGGTGTGCGGCAACGTCGCCGAGGCGGAGGAGTGCCGGATCTGCCGCGATCCGCGCCGCGACGAGACCGTCATCTGCGTCGTCGAGGAACCCAAGGACGTCGTGGCCATCGAGAAGACCCGGGAGTTCCACGGTCGCTACCACGTCCTCGGCGGGGCGATCAGCCCGATCGAGGGGATCGGCCCGGACGACCTGCGGGTGCGGGAGCTCATGACCCGGCTCGCCGCCGCTGCGGTCAGCGAGCTGATCCTCGCCACGGACCCCAACCTGGAGGGCGAGGCGACGGCCACCTATCTCGCCCGGCTGGTCAAACCGATGGGGCTGCGGGTCACCCGGCTGGCCAGTGGGCTGCCGGTCGGCGGCGACCTGGAGTACGCCGACGAGGTGACGCTCGGCCGGGCCTTCGAGGGCCGCCGGCTGGTCGACCAGTAACCGTCAGAAGACCACGGGGCGGACCGTCCAGTGCCGCCCGTCGTCGGCTGAGGTGAACACGAGGTCGTCGCGCCCCCGGCCCTGACCGGTGCCATAGACGATCCCGTCGTGGGTGACTCCCGCGAGGACGACGGGTTCGGCCCGGCCCGCGACCTGCGGGTCACGAACCTGCACCAGGCGCGCGCCGTGGTCCTCGGTGTGCCAGGTGGTGGGGCCGTAGCCGCCCAGCCACAGCTCCCCGTCGGGAAGGACGGACTGGACCACCGCGCCCGGTCGCGGATCGAGCGGGGGCAGCAGATGCCAGGTGCTTCCGGCGCGTCCGTCGAGGCGCCAGGTGCGCCGTACGGTCCCGTCGCCGGGGAGCTTGGACTGCAGGTAGACGCCGCCGCCGATGGTCGGGAAGAGGCCGGCGACCTCCTCGTTCGGCCGCAGCCGGGGCAACGCGACCGGGACCCACGTGCGACCGGCGTCGTCGCTCTCGACCAGCCGTGGCGTGAAGCGGCGGGTCCGGTCGTAGCCGTCGACCCAGATCCGGCCACCGGGCCGGAACGGCACCTCGACGTTGGGGTCGTCGACCGGCGGTTGCTGCCGGAATGCGCGGGTGACGTCGTCCACCGGGTCGGTCGCGGCGACCTGCAGCCGTCCCTGCCCGCCGCTGGAGAAGACGCCCACGCTCCATCCTCTCGGCAGGGCATCGATCGGCGGCCCGGCCCGGAAGACCTCCGGCGCCGGCGCGGTCTGCCAGGTCCGGCCGCCGTTATGGCTGACCGCGCGCAGCCGGACCGTCGCCGGCGTCTTGATCGACAACCCGGCCGACAACGGGCCGCCGCCGGTGTTGGTCTTGCGGCCGAAGTCGACGGACAGTTGGTTGCGGTCGGCCACGGTGAGCGTGGCCGCTCCCGGATCGGCGTTGAACGACTCCGGTACGGCGATCCGGGTCCAGTGCTGCCCACCGTCGTCCGTCCTGGCGAGCTGCAGGGCGCAGGGCTGACGTCCGCAGGACTGCAGCAGTGCCCAGCCGTGGCTGTGGTCGGCGAACTGCAGCTGCGCGACCGCCGCGCCGTGCGGGAGGGTCGTGGGTCGCTCGACCACCGCGCCGATCGAGACGAGCCCGGCCACGACGACGGCCGTCACGGCAGCGGCGGTCCGGTTCCGACGCCGCTCAGCCCGGGCCCGGGCCCGAACCTCCTCGAACGGCGGCTGGCGGATCGCGTCGGCACGTGGGGAGGCCGAGTCCGGCTCGAGGTCGAGCCGGTCGATGCGGCCGGTCGGCCGACCGCCGCCCAGTGCCCGGTCGAGCAGGGACTGGCGGCGGTGCCGCTGATGGGCCAGGGTCAGTGCCGACTCGCGGAGCCAGGCCTCGGGCCCGTCCCGCCCGCGCAGCCGCCGGGGCCGCCGTACGGCGCGCGCGAAGGCCCGCTGCACGCACGCCTCCGCCTCGCCGAGGTCGTCGAGGATCGCGAAGGCCGCGACGACGAGCCGGCGGTAGCACCCGCCGTACAGCGTCCGGACGTCCACGCGCACCTACCCAGTGTCACCCGGACCCGGCGCCCGCGGCGCGGGCTACCGGCTGGCGCGGTTCACGGCGCTCACGACGGCCCGCAGCGATGCGGTCACGATGTTGGCGTCGACGCCGACCCCCCAGCGCACCTGATCGCCGACGGTCACCTCGACGTAGGCCGCCGCCTTCGCGTCGCCGCCGGCGGAGAGCGCGTGCTCGGCGTAGTCGAGCACCCGGGCCTGGACGTCGATGTCGGCGAGGGCCGCGACGAAGGCCGCGATCGGGCCGTTGCCGACCCCCTCGATCTCCCGGCGTACGCCGTCCACCTCGACCTCGACGGTGAGCACGTCCTGGTCCTCGCTGGTCGAGGAGGAGTGGTGGGTGAGCAGCGCGAGCCGGCCGGCGGGCTCGAGGTAGTCGGCCGCGAAGACCTCCCACATCTGCTCCGGCGCCACCTCGCCGCCGTCGTCGTCGGTGACTCGCTGCACGACCTGGCTGAACTCGATCTGCAGCCGCCGCGGCAGGTCGAGCGCGTGCTCGCTCTTCATGACGTAGGCGACGCCGCCCTTGCCCGACTGCGAGTTGACCCGGATGACGGCCTCGTAGCTGCGGCCGACGTCGTGCGGGTCGATCGGCAGGTAGGGCACATTCCAGGTCATCTCGTCAGTGCTCTTGCCGGCCGCCGCGGCCTCGCGCTCGAGCGCCTCGAACCCCTTCTTGATCGCGTCCTGGTGCGAGCCGGAGAACGCCGTGTAGACCAGGTCGCCGCCGTAGGGGTGCCGCTCGTGTACGGGCAGCTGGTTGCAGTATTCGACGGTCCGGCGGATCTCGTCGATGTCGGAGAAGTCGATCATCGGGTCGATGCCCTGGCTGAACAGGTTCAGCCCCAGGGTCACCAGGTCGACGTTGCCGGTCCGCTCGCCGTTGCCGAAGAGCGTTCCCTCGATCCGGTCCGCGCCGGCCATCACGGCCAGCTCGGCGTCGGCCACCGCCGTACCCCGGTCGTTGTGCGTGTGCACCGACAGGCAGACGTGCTCGCGGTGCGGCAGGGTGCGGCTCATCCACTCGATCTGATCGGCGTAGACGTTGGGCGTCGAGCGCTCGACGGTGCAGGGCAGGTTGAGGATGATCTCCCGGCCGGGACCGGGCTGCCAGGCGTCCATCACCGCCGCGCAGATCTCGACCGCGTAGTCGAGCTCGGTGTCCATGAAGATCTCCGGCGAGTACTCGTAGCCGAAGAGGCAGTCCTCGCCGAGATACTCCTCGGCGTACTTCATCACCGACCGGGTGCCGTCGACGGCGATCGCCTTGCACTCCTCGCGGCCGAAGCCGAAGACGACCTTGCGGAAGACGGGGGCGGTGGCGTTGTAGAGGTGCACCGTGGCGCGGTGCGTCCCGACCAGGCTCTGCACGGTGCGCCGGATGAGGTCGTCGCGCGCCTGGGTCAGGACGGAGATCGTGACATCGTCGGGGATGTGACCGCCCTCGACGAGCTGGCGGACGAAGTCGAAGTCGGCCTGGCTGGCCGACGGGAAGCCGACCTCGATCTCCTTGTAACCCATGGCGACCAGGAGGTCGAACATCCGGCGCTTGCGGGCCGGGGTCATCGGGTCGATCAGCGCCTGGTTGCCGTCGCGTAGGTCGGTCGAGAGCCAGCGCGGCGCGGCGGTGATCTGACGCTCGGGCCAGCTGCGGTCAGGCAGGTCGACCCGGGCGAAAGTGCCGTATTTGTGGATCGGCATGCCGCTGGGGCGCTGCAGATTATTGGTAGGGACGGACTGGGTCATTTGGGGCTGCTCCCTGATACCGGACGAGGAGTGCGGCCGACGCACGCACGAAACCCGCGGCGAGGGAGCGGGCCTCTATCGGCCCCCGCCGCGGCAGGTAAGCAGCAGGCCAGTGACGGCCTGGCGTCCAGTCACGAGCGTCAGCATACCGCCGGTACGCTGATACGGCGAAAGGGAGGTGTCTGTGGGGCTCGTCGTGCAGAAGTACGGCGGCTCCTCGGTCGCTGACGCCGAGCGGATCAAGCGGGTCGCCGAGCGCATCGTCGCAACGCGCCGCGAGGGGCACAACGACGTCGTGGTCGTGGTCTCCGCCATGGGCGACACGACCGACGAGCTGCGTGATCTCGCCGAGCAGGTGTCGCCGCTGCCACCGGGCCGCGAGCTGGACATGCTGCTCACCGCCGGTGAGCGGATCTCGATGGCCCTGCTCGCCATGGCGATCGGCACCCTCGGCCTGGAGGCCCGCTCGTTCACGGGGTCGCAAGCGGGGGTGATCACCGACTCGGCCCACGGGCGGGCCCGGATCATCGACATCACCCCCGGCCGGATCCAGGGAGCCCTCGACGACGGCGCCATCGCGATCGTCGCCGGCTTCCAAGGGGTCAGCCAGGACACCAAGGACATCACCACCCTGGGCCGCGGCGCCTCGGACACCACGGCGGTCGCGCTGGCCGCCGCCCTCGGTGCCGACGTCTGCGAGATCTACACCGACGTCGACGGCGTCTTCACCGCCGACCCCCGGATCGTGCCCCGGGCCCGCCGGCTGGACACGGTCACCTACGAAGAGATGCTCGAGATGGCGGCCTGCGGGGCGAAGGTCCTGCACCTGCGGTGCGTCGAATACGCGCGGCGCTACGGCACCGCGGTGCACGTGCGGTCGTCGTTCTCGCAGCTTCCCGGTACGACCGTGACCGGATCGATGGAGGATCTTTCTGTGGAGCAAGCCATCATCAGCGCCGTCGCGCACGATCGCAGCGAGGCGAAGGTCACCGTCGTCGGCGTACCGGACAAGCCGGGGGAGGCCGCGGCCATCTTCCGGGCCCTCGCCGAGGCCGAGATCAACATCGACATGATCGTGCAGAACGTGTCCGCGGCCGCGACCGCCCGCACCGACATCTCCTTCACCCTCCCGAAGACCGACGGGAAGCTCGCGATGGAGACGCTGCACAAGATCCGGGAGCAGGTCGGGTTCGACAGCCTCCTCTACGACGACCATGTCGGGAAGGTGTCCCTGGTCGGCGCCGGCATGCGGTCGCACCCCGGTGTCTCGGCGACGTTCTTCGGCGCGCTGGCCGACTCCGGGGTCAACGTCGAGCTCATCTCCACGTCGGAGATCCGAATCTCCGTGGTGGTCCGCGACACCGACCTCGACGTCGCGGTCCGGGCGCTGCACGACGCGTTCGAACTCGGCAGCAACGTCGACGCGGTCATCTACGGCGGGACCGGGCGATGAGCCGACCGACCCTGGCCGTGGTGGGCGCCACCGGCGCGGTGGGCACCGTCATGCTCGGAATCCTCACCGAGCGACCCGACGTGTGGGGCGAGATCCGGCTCATCGCGTCGCCGCGGTCGGCCGGCCGCCGGCTCCGCGTCCGCGGGGCCGAGGTGACCGTCCAGGCCCTCGATGCCGGGGCCTTCGACGGCGTCGATGTGGCGATGTTCGACGTACCCGACGAGGTCTCGGCGCAGTGGGCGCCGGTGGCGGCCGCCCGTGGCGCTGTCGTGGTCGACAACTCCGGCGCCTTCCGCATGGACCCCGCCGTGCCGCTCGTCGTACCCGAGGTCAATCCCGACCAGGCCCGCGAACGGCCCAAGGGGATCATCGCCAACCCCAACTGCACGACCCTGACCATGATGGACGCGATGGGGGTGCTGCACCGGCGGTGGCAGCTCACCGCACTGGTGGTCGCGTCCTACCAGGCGGCATCCGGCGCGGGCCAGCCCGGCGTCGACCGGCTCTATGACGAGATGGACGCCGTCGGCGGGGACCGCAGCCTTGGCCAGGTCGCCGGCGACGTCCGCAAGGCGGTCGGTGATGGGCCGTCGCCGTTCCCCGCGCCGTTGGCTCTCAACGTCGTCCCCTGGGCGGGCTCGGCGCGCGATCACGGGTGGTCGTCGGAGGAGCTGAAGGTCCGCAACGAGTCCCGCAAGATCCTCGGCATCCCCGACCTGGCGGTCTCGGCGACCTGTGTACGGGTCCCGGTCATGACCACCCACTCGCTCGCCGTCCACGCCACGTTCGCGACCGAGGTCTCGGTGGGCGAGGCCCGCGCGGCCCTGGAGGCGGCGCCGAGCGTCGTGGTCCTCGACGACCCGGAGGCCGGGGTGTTCCCGACGCCGGCGGAGGCGGTCGGCACGGA